>JAEYTN010000102.1 GCA_023433985.1 Pseudomonadota bacterium
TGCAGGAGATGGCCGAGGCCGGCATGAGCCAGACCGCCGCCATCCAGCAGATCTCGGTGGCGATGCGCCAGATGGACGAGATGACGCAACACAACGCGGCACTCGTCGAAGAAACGAACGCCGCGATCGAGCAAACCGAGTCGCAGGCCGGCGAACTGGACATGATCGTCGACACGTTCAGCGTGACGACTGCCAGGGAACGGGGCCGGCGGGCGGCCTGAACCGTCCGTCGCTACTCCGCCGCCTGCACGCTCCGGCCCTGCGGCCGGCGCTCCATCACTTCCTTGAGGAAGCGGCCGGTGTGCGAGCGCTTGTTTTCGGCGATGTCCTCCGGCGTGCCGGTGCCGACCACTTCGCCACCGCCATCACCGCCCTCGGGGCCCATATCGATGATCCAGTCGGCGGTCTTGATCACCTCGAGGTTGTGCTCGATGACGATCACCGTGTTGCCGCTCTCCACCAGCTCGTGCAGCACTTCGAGCAGCTTGGCGATATCGTGGAAGTGGAGGCCAGTGGTCGGCTCGTCGAGCATGTAGAGCGTGCGGCCGGTGGCGCGCTTGGATAGCTCCTTGGACAGCTTCACGCGCTGCGCCTCGCCGCCCGACAGCGTCGTCGCCGGCTGCCCGACCTTGACGTAGCCGAGCCCGACCCGCTGAAGCGTAACGAATTTGTCACGGATCGACGGCACAGCGGCGAAGAATTCCACCGCCTCGTCGATGGTCATGTCGAGCACATCGGCGATCGACTTGCCCTTGAACTGCACCTCGAGCGTCTCGCGGTTGTAGCGGTGGCCCTTGCACACTTCGCAGGTCACATAGACGTCCGGCAGGAAGTGCATCTCGATCTTGATGACGCCGTCGCCTTCGCATTTCTCGCAGCGGCCGCCCTTGACGTTGAAGGAGAAGCGGCCCGGGCCGTAGCCGCGCGCCTTGGCTTCCGGCAGGCCGGCGAACCACTCGCGCATCGGACCGAACGCGCCGGTATAGGTCGCGGGGTTGGAGCGCGGGGTGCGGCCGATGGGCGACTGGTCGATGTCGATGACCTTGTCGAGATGCTCGAGGCCCGTCAGGTGGTTGTGCGGGGCAGGGGTGACCCGCGCGCCGTTCAGGCGGCGGGCGATCGCCTGGTACATGGTGTCGATCATCAGCGTCGACTTGCCGCCGCCCGACACGCCGGTGATGGCGACGAACAGGCCGAGGGGCACATCGACCGAGACGTTCTTGAGGTTGTTGCCCGTGGCGCCGTCCAGGTGCAACTGCTTCGACTTCTTGGGCTTCCGCCGTTCCGGGGGCAGCGGGATCGCGAGCTCGCCCGTCAGGTACTTGCCGGTGATCGAGCGCGGGTTGGCCATGACGTCCTGCGGGGAACCCTCGGCGATGATGTGGCCGCCGTTCACGCCGGCGCCCGGGCCGATATCGACCACGTAGTCGGCGGTGAGGATGGCATCCTCGTCGTGCTCGACCACGATCACGGTGTTGCCGATGTCGCGCAGGCGGCGCAGCGTTTCGAGCAGGCGCTCGTTGTCGCGCTGGTGGAGGCCGATCGAGGGTTCGTCGAGCACGTAGAGCACGCCGGTAAGGCCGGAACCGATCTGCGACGCCAGCCGGATGCGCTGGCTCTCGCCGCCCGACAGCGAGCCGGAGTTGCGGGCGAGGGTCAGGTAGTCGAGGCCGACATCGTTGAGGAAGCCCAGCCGCTCGCGGATTTCCTTGAAGATGCGTTCGCCGATCTGGTTCTGCTGCGCGCTCAGCTTGGCCGGCAGGTCCTTGAACCACTCGGCCGCAGCGCGGATCGACTTGTCGGAAACCTGGCCGATATGGAGGCCGTCGATCTTCACCGCCAGCGACTCGGGCTTCAGCCGGTAGCCGCCACAGGCGAGACAGGGCGCCTGCGACATGTAGCGCTCGATCTCCTCGCGCATGCCGGCGCTCTCGGTTTCCTTGTAGCGTCGCTCGAGGTTGCCGATCACGCCCTCGAAGGGCTTGGTAGACTTGTAGGTGCGAAGGCCGTCGTCGTAGACGAACTCGATCTTGGTGGTGCCGGTGCCGTAGAGCACGGCGTGCTGCACCTCGAAGGGCAGGTCCTGCCACGCGGTGCCGGTGGAAGCGCCATAGTGCTTCACCACGGCCTGTAGCGTCTGCTGGTAGTAGGGGGCGCTTGTCTTCGACCAGGGCAGAATGGCGCCATCCTTCAGCGACAGCTCGCTGTCGGGGACGATCAGGTTGGGGTCGATCTTCTGCTCGGTGCCGAGCCCGTCGCAGACGGGGCAGGCGCCGTAGGGGTTATTGAACGAGAACAGCCGCGGCTCGATCTCGGGGATGGTGAAGCCGGAGATCGGATCGGCGAACTTCTCCGAGAAGATCAGTCGCCTGGGCGTCGTGCCATCTTCCTCGAACTGGTCGGCGAACTCGGCGAAGGCGATGCCGTCGGCGAGCTTCAGCGCCGTCTCAAAGCTCTCCGCCAGGCGGCTCGCGATATCCGGGCCGGTGACGATGCGGTCGACCACCACCTCGATGTCGTGCTTGATCTTCTTGTCGAGCGCTGGCGCATCCTCGATGTCGTGGAACTCGCCATCGATCTTCACCCGCTGGAAGCCCTTGCGCATGAGGTCGTTGAGTTCGCGCTTGTACTCGCCCTTGCGGCCGCGGGCGATCGGCGCCAGCAGGTAGAGGCGCGTCTCCTCGGGCAGCGCCATCACCTTGTCGACCATCTGGCTGACGGTCTGGCTCTCGATGGGCAGGCCGGTGACCGGAGAGTAGGGGATGCCGACGCGCGCGAACAACAGGCGCAGGTAGTCGTAGATCTCGGTGACCGTGCCAACGGTAGAGCGCGGGTTACGCGACGTGGTCTTCTGCTCGATGGAAATAGCCGGCGAGAGGCCTTCGATGTGCTCCACATCGGGCTTCTGCATCATCTCGAGGAACTGCCGGGCGTAGGCGCTGAGC
>JAEYTN010000109.1 GCA_023433985.1 Pseudomonadota bacterium
GTGTTTGCCGATCCGGCCCCACGCCTCGCGTCGCAGGAACAGTCGATTGCCGATCTCACCGCGCGCCTTGCCGCGACCGAAGAGGCCAGTCGCGCAGCGGCGGCCAGCGCGGAAGAAGCGACGGCCGGCCTTGTTTCCGATCTTAACGGACTGCGCCAGCAGGTAGCCGCCATCCCGTCGCCCACACCGGTAGACCTCGCTCCGCTCGAAGCGCAGGTGGCGAGCCTCGAGGACCGGATCGCGGCGATCGGCGCAGGGGCCTCGGGTGCCGATGCCACGGCGCTCGCGCAGACCATCTCGGGGCTCGAGTCCGGGGTGGGCGAGGTGCGCGCCGCCCTCGACGTGCTGAGCCGGCGCACCGCAGCCGCGGAGCAGTCGGTGGCCGCGCTGCGTGGGGATGTGGACGCGACGAAATCGGCGATCGCGGCGCAGACCAGCATGATCGGCTCAAGCGATATCGGCCCGGCCGTCCGCCTGCCGCTGATGGTCTCCGGGGTCGAAAGCGCCTTTGCCAATGGGCGGCCGTTCAGTGCGGAGCTCGCCGGCCTGTCCACGCTGCTGGCCGACCTTGCCGTGCCGGACGCGATCCGCGCCGCCGCGCCCGCCGGGCTGCCGCGGCCCGATGCGGTGGCGGCCCGCTTCACCGAGGCGGTGCCTGCCATCCTGGCCGGCCGCACCGGCGACGGCAGCGGCGACCTGACGCAGGATGCGATCGACTGGGCCAAGGGCCTGCTGGCGCTGCGCCCCGTGGAGGAAACGGAGGGCGCGACGCCCGAAGCCGTGGTGTCGCGGCTCGAAGCCGCCGTGGGTCGGCGCGACTTCGTGGCCGCCGCGGCGCTGCTCGACGAGCTGCCAGCGCCGATGCAGGCTGCGGCGGGGTCGGTCGGAACGGATATCCGCACGCTCGCGGCGGCCGACGGTTTCATCGCCACGCTGCGTTCGAGGGCGCTCGAGCAACCGGCGGCCGAACACCCCGCGGCGGCGCAACCGGCGGAGGCGACCCCGTGATCCGGCTCGCTTCGTGGCTGGTCTTCAGCCTGCTCGTCACGGCCGGCATCGCCTGGCTGATCGGGCTGCCCGGCGTGCTCACCATCGAGATGCTGGGCATGCGGATGCAGCCGCGGCTCGGCGTGGCAGCACTGGCGGCGCTGATCGCGGTGGTGCTCGTCATCCTTGTGTGGGGCATCGTCCGGCGGGTGATCGCGGCGCCCTTCTTCCTGGCCCGCCGGTCGCGCGAGCGGCGCAAGGACCTCGGCTTCACCGCGCTCTCCGACGGCTTCATCGCGTTGCAGGCCGGTGACGCGCTGCGAGCGCGGGCGCTGGCCCGCGAGGCGCGTGGCAACCTGCCGCGCAACGCCGCCGCGCAGCTGCTCGAGGCTCGTGCCGACCTGGCGCTGGGCGACATGCACTCGGCCCGCGAGCACTACCGGGCGCTGATTTCCAACCGCAAGACGGCGCTCGCGGCGCTCAGCGGCCTCTACGACCAGGCGCGGCAGCAGGGCCGCACCGACGCGGCGCTCACCTTCGCGCAGAAGGCACTCGATATCTCGCCGCAAGCGCCCTGGGCGCGCGATGCGGTGTTCGAGGACATGACGCGCAACGGCCGCTGGGACGATGCGGCGCGCATGGTGGCGGACGAGCAGGCTGTCGCCCGCGAAGAGAAGATGCGCAAGCGCCGGCGGCTGGCGGTGGTCGAGGCCGCCCGCGCCCAGCTCGCCGAGGGCAGCGATCCCAATGCAGCGCTGGAGCATGCGCTCGGCGCACTGAAGCTGGTGCCCGATTTCGTGCCGGCGGCGCTGATCGCGGCCCGCATCTATGCCAATCGCGGCGAATCCCGGCGCGCGATGAGCCTGCTCCGTCGCGTCTGGCGCGCCACCTCGCATCCGGACATCGGTACGCTCTACGCCAATGCGGTCCCCGGCGCCTCGGCCGTGGATCGCCTGAAGCGGGTGCGCGAGCTGATCGAGCTGCCGCCTGCCAACAAGGCCGGCGCGCTGGTGCTGGCGCGCGCTGCCATCGACGCCTTCGACTGGGCGCTCGCCCGCCAGGCGCTCGCGAACTTCGCGTCGGCCAACCCCTCGCAGGGGGTATGCCTGATGATGGCGGAAATCGAGGAGGGCGAGACCGGCGACAAGGGCAAGGCGCGCGACTGGGTCAACCGCGCCGTCCGGGCACCGCGCGAACCGCTCTGGACCGCGGACGGCATCACGGCCGAGGAGTGGGAACCGCTGTCGCCGGTGACCGGTCGCCTCGATGCGTTCGAGTGGCGCGTGCCGGTGAGCGCCGTCGCCACCCGCACCAATGGCGCCCTGCCGGTGACGACGCCGCGCAACGCGGAGCCCGCGTCCGGTTCGGCCAGCAGCCTTCCCGCCGCCACCGAGCCGCCCAAGCCGCAAGCCGATCCGCTGGCGCTGCCGGATAGCTGATCGCAACACGTCAAGCTTCGCTTGCTTCATCGGGCCGGCTCACGTATTAGCAGCCCCCGGTAGGCCGCATTAGCTCAGTCGGTAGAGCATCTCATTCGTAATGAGGGGGTCGCTGGTTCGAATCCGGCATGCGGCACCACCCTTTCCAGCTCCACAGCGTTGAACCTGGGCCCGACGACAGCCGGCGGGGTGCGAGTCTGCGCGCGGCAAACGGGCCTGTTGTCCAAGTCATCGGACGACTTATCATTCATCCCGGCTTCAGAATTGGAGGCCTACCTCTGCGGTCGACCCGGAACCGTCGGAGGCAGGGATGCTGTTCGAGGATATGACTGGAACGATGGAACTGCCGGAGGCCGAGCAGCTCTCGGCGCTGGTGGCGGCGATCTACGATGCGGCGCTGGCGCCCGAGACCTGGCCGGCGGTGCTCGATGGCTGCCGCCGTTTCGTCGGCGGCATGTCGGCGGCGATCTTCGCCAAGGATGCCGCCGGGCTTCGCTTCCAGATCTACCACCAGGACGGCCACCTGCCTCCGGCGCAGGGCAAGCTCTATTTCGACCAGTACCAGTGGCTCGATCCGGCGACGCAGGGGCACCTGTTCGCCGACATAGAGCAGCCGGTGAGCACTGCCGACCTGATGGATGTGGGCGAGATGCAGGCGAGCCGTTTCTACCGCGAGTGGGCGGCACCGCTCGGCATCGCCGATTTCATCAGCGCGCCGATCGAGAAATCGGGCGGTTGGGCCGCCATGTTCGGTGTGTTCCTGCACCAGAGCCACGGCCTGGCCAACGACGAGACCCGCCGCCGCATGCGCCTCATCGTGCCGCATGTCCGGCGGGCGGTGCTGGTGGGCAAGGTGATCGAGCGTGACCGGCAGCAGGCGGCGAGCCTGGAGGACACGTTCGACGGGCTCGCGGCGGCGATGGTGCTGGTCGATGCCCGCGGCCGCGTGGTCCACGCCAATGCCGCAGCCCGAGCCATGGCCGGCGGCGCCATCGAACTCAGGCATGGCACGCTGACGATCGCCGACCGCTCCGTCGCCGCGGCGCTGCACGACATCTTCGCCTCATCGGGGCAAGGCGATGCGGCGGTCGGCGAGCGAGGTATTTCGCTGGCACTGACCGGCGCCGATGGCGAGCACTACGCGGCGCATGTGCTGCCGCTCTCCTCGGGGGAACGGCGCCGCGCCGGTGCGCGCTACGCCGCGGTGGCGGCGCTGTTCGTGCAGCAACGCGCGATCGACGGACCGGCCGCGCCCGAACTCATCGCCCGCACCTACGGGCTGACGCTGACCGAACTGCGCGTGCTGGTGGCCATCGTGCAGGTGGGCGGCGTGCCGGAGACGGCGGCGGCGCTCGGCATCGCGGAAACCACCGTGAAGACGCATCTCCACCGGGTCTACAGCAAGACCGGCGCCGCGCGGCAGGCCGAGCTGGTGCGCCTCGTGGCGCGCTTCTCGAGCCCGTTGGCGCAGTAGGTCATCCGATCGGAGGACGCTGCCGGAGACGCACCGGGATACCCAGCGCCGGCCCGCCGTTCGATTAACCCGCCCCACGCATGATCGCCTGGCGGGCGAGGAGACGGTGCCGACCAGCGGGTCGGCACCGCCTCACTTTGGGGCCATTTTTCTCTTCTGCCGGCTGCATGGACGCCGTTCATCCGTGCTACAAGGCACGCCATGGTTTCGGGTGCGGGTCGGTCTTCCATGCAGTGTCACGTCATCGCCGGATGCCGGCCGCGGATGTTCCGCCATGCCGGCTGACGCGCTGCTCTGGATGCTGGTGGGGCTGGCGCTGGGTGTCGTTCTCTCCATGCTGTTCCTTGTCGGCTATGCGGCGCTGGAGCGCCGGGCCATCGCGCGCCGCAACAAGGGGCCGAGCCCGGCCGCCGCGCCGCCCAGGGACCAGCGCACCGCCCTGCGACGGCGGGCAAAGGCGGCGCTCAGCGTACCGATCGAACCCGAACTGCCCCCGGCCGCGGCGGACGAAACCGACCCGGCGGAGCCGAGCAACCTCGCGG
>JAEYTN010000119.1 GCA_023433985.1 Pseudomonadota bacterium
ACCTGACAGTCGCGCAGCCCATCTGTCACCAGCTCCGGCATCCCGGTCAGCCGCAGGCGCAGGGACGAAGCCGCATTGAGCCAGTCGTGCAGCGTCTCGGGCCGGTGGAACCCGAACAGGTAGCGGGAGCGCTGGTCGGGGTCCACGCGATCGCTGAACAGGATTTCCGACGCGCTGGCCTCATAGTCGAAGCGCAGCGGGTCGCCCCATGCCGCGAGATGGTCCGGCAGTTCGTGCTGATACCGGCTCGCCTGCTCAGCCACCCCGGAGAGAGTCACGCCCTCGGGTTTAGCCTCGACCACACCGCATGCCTTGCGGTCCACGAACAACAGGTAGTCGCAGGGGCCGGTGGCGAGAGGGTACTCGCGCACGGCAACCCCAAGCCCGGCGCCGAGGCTCATCTCGTCACGATCCTGCACGACCCAACCGGCAGCCGCCAGTTGTTCATCAATGATCGCGCGGGCTCGCTGCTCAGGGGTGCTCATCCTCAGCCGATCTATGCAGATCAACGGCCCATAGGGCAATCCAAGAGGCCAAGAATACTGGCTGGCGGTCTCCCTAACCTCGGGCGTAGAGTGCAAAAAGGCCGGCTCTAGAGGCCGGCCTCTGGGCATGAGTAAAGACGGGGCGACGGTCAGAAGCGCCAGTTGACGCCGGCCGTCACTTGATGCGTCGTAAATTCCCAATCTGTGACGCCATAGCTCTGGGCGCCGTAATCCGAGTAGCGATAGGCGAGGTCAAGCGACACATCTTCCGTCGCCTTGAACTCGACGCCCAGACCAGCCGTCCAGCCGAAGTGGGTGTTGCTATCAACCTCATCGCCAACATTGTCATAGAGCACGCCATTGGCGAAGGCGACGCCCGCGGTCAGGTAGGGCATGAATGCGCCGCCATCAAAGCCGACGCGGCCGCGCACGCTACCCACCCAATCGATGTCAAAGCCGCTTGGCGGCAGGAAAACTTCCTCGTCGGTGGCGTTTGACCACGCCAGGTCTCCGACCACACCGACCACAAGCCCTTCTTGCAGGGTGAAGTTCGCACCAAGGTTCAGGCCGAGCAGGTAGCCGCTGAGGTCGAAATCAACTGGTGACGTAGCCTCGCCCCAAAGCGAACCCGCGAAGATGCCCGCGTAGATGCCATCCCAGTCGCCCGATGTATCAGCAGCGACTTCGGGGACGGGAGTATCAAGGACCAGGTCGGCAGCTTGAGCAGCGCCTACGAGCCCAACAAGGCTGACAGTGGACAGTAGAGCAATAATGAAGCGATGCATTCAGCGACCCCGCAATATTGGATGTCGCCACAGTTGCATCACTATGGTTAATCACCGCGTAACCCAATGTTGGTGCGTCGCCTCTGCCCGCACGTGATGATGTGCTTGGTGGCTGATATGAGAACGACCGCAACTGACTCGCTTGCCGGGCATTGACTCGCCCATGTTGTTCGAGAGTAGGCCATGGCAGGGTTGAAGCCCGCCACCCGCACAAAGCGCCCACAGCGCACGGACTCGGACTCTACCCCTAAACTCCCGGCCTTTCGCCCGCCCCAGCTCGCCAGCTTGGTGAAGCAGGTGCCGCAGGGCGACGACTGGCTCTTCGAGATGAAATATGACGGCTACCGCTGCCAGGCAGCGATAGCCGGTGACAAGGTGCGGCTCTACACGCGCCGGGGCCATGACTGGACCGACAGGTTTGGCTACATAGCTCCCGCCCTCTCAAGGCTGGCCAAAGGCTCCGCGCTGATCGACGGCGAACTTTGCGCCATCGATCAGCACGGGCGCTCCAACTTCACCCTCTTGGAGAACAGCCTCGACGGCCGAACGCCCGTCGTGTTTTTCGCCTTCGACCTACTGGAGCAGGACGGGGTCGACTTGGCGCCGCTGCCGCAGATCGAGCGGAAAGCCCGACTCGAAGCCCTGCTAGCCGACCTGCCCGAGGACGCGCCCATCCACTACAGCGATCACATCATTGGCCGAGGCGGCGAAGTTCTAGCGGCCATGCGGGCCGGCGGCTTCGAGGGGGTAGTCGCCAAGGCGGTGAATGCACCCTATCGCGGTGGTAAAGACCGCTCTGGCGCCTGGTTGAAGATCAAGAGCAACCAGCGCCAGGAGTTCATCATCATCGGCTGGCGCCCGCCCGACTACGGCCTGGACGACGTCCGGGGACTGTTCCTGGCGACCGACGAAGCCGGGCAGCTCGTCTACAGAGGTGCTGTCGGCACCGGCTTCACCAACCGCGAGCGCAGTCAGGTTTTGGAGCTGCTGAAGCTCATCCGCACAGAAGAGCAGCCTTCGATCACCGGCATGCCGCGGAAGGAGGCTCGAGTCTGCCGGTGGGTTCAGCCGCGGCTGCTGGTCGAAGTCGAGTTCACGGAAATCACGCCGGACGGTCAGGTCCGGCACCCGTCCTACAAAGGCATCCGGCGCGACAAGCTCACCGCGGACGTCCACCTTGAGGAGGCTCAACATGCCCAACGTTAGCCAGCAGCACCACACCAGCTTCGTGCCGGACGCCTTCCTAACGGCAGACGAGATCGTCGTGAACGTCAGCGACATCCTCTACGACTACCTTCCCCCCGACAGCGGCATCGATCCGGCAGACGCGGTTCGCGACGTCGCGGCGCTTGTTGACGGCCCCGCAGGCGTCGCGGCTTACGTCGAGGACGCCATGGAGCCCCGCCGGGTTGATGCGCGGAATGTCGTTGTG
>JAEYTN010000128.1 GCA_023433985.1 Pseudomonadota bacterium
CTGGGGCCGTTCAGGGCATCGGCAGCTGACGACCGTGTGCATTCCGACGTGCCGCTGTGCGAACTCGCTACGCTGGCGTCGCGGTTCATCGACGAGGGCGCGGATCGCGAAGAAGCCGTCCGTCGGATGGCGCTGGAGCTGGGGCTGGGGCAGCTGCGCCGAACCACCAACGAACGGCTCGGGCGTGCTTACGATCGTGCGCTGGTAGGCTGACGCGGTGGGTTTCAGGTTTCTGCACACTGCCGACTGGCAGATCGGCAAGCCATACGGCAACGTTCCGGGTGATGCCGGCGCCGAGCTGCGCGCGCAACGGCTCAGGACAGTCGAACGGCTGGCCCAGATCGCCACCGAGCGGCAGCTCGATGCCGTGCTGGTCGCGGGCGACGTGTTCGACAGCAACGAGGTCAGCCAGCGGACCATCGACCGGCTGCTGAACGCAATGGAAGGGTTTGCCGGGCCTTGGGTGCTGCTGCCCGGCAACCATGACGCCGCACTCGCCCACAGCGTATGGACGCGGCTTCGCCATATGGGTCCGGCGGCAAACATCGTCGTCGCCGATACGCCGACGCCGATCTCGTTGTGGCAGGACCGGGCCGTGGTGTTGCCGGCGCCCTTGCGTCGCCGCCGCGAGGCGCTGGACCAGACCGACTGGTTCGACGCTGCCGAGACGCCGCCCGGTGCGATCAGGATCGGCCTCGCGCATGGCACGCTGCCGGGCCGGTTGCCGGGGCTCGCGGAGGCGGGCAACCCCATCGCCGAGAACCGGGCTGCTACGGCGCGGCTGGACTATCTGGCCCTGGGGGATTGGCACGGCACGCACCAGATCGCGCCCAGAACCTGGTACTCGGGTACACATGAGACCGACCGGCATCGCGACAACGATTCCGGCTATGCGCTGATCGTGGAGATTGAAGCTCCCGGCGCGCGAGATCGGGTCAAGGCAATCGCAACCGGGCATTTCGCGTGGCGCGCGTTGACGGTGGATATCGTGGACGGAAGCATCGCCGCCGCGCTCGATGCCGTCGCGGCGGCAGCGACCGACCCCGCGCGCAGCGTGATTTCGTTGACCGTCAGGGGAACGCTGGGGCTCGCACAACGACACGCGCTCGAAAGGGAACTCTCGGCTTGGGAGGCCCGGCTTCACCACCTCGAGTTCAACCTGGACCAGTTGGTCGAGGAGCCGAGCGACGACGACCTCGACGCGCTGGGGACCAGCGGCCTGATCCGCACGACCGTGGAGCGGCTGAAGGCGCTGGCGTTACAACCATCCCATCCGGATGCGGACGCCGCGCGGGTGGCCCTCCGCATGCTTTATCTCCACCACATGCAGTCGGACACCAAATGAGGCTGAATCGGCTGGAGGTGCGGAATTTCCGCAAGCTGTCGAAGGTCGTCATCGATGGCCTGCAGCCGGGCCTGAACATCATCGTCGGCGACAACGAGGCGGGGAAGTCGACCCTGCTGGCTGCGCTCCGGGCGGCATTGTTCGAGCGACATCGTGTCGGCGGGCAGGCGCTGGCCGCCATGCTGCCCTACCGGCAGAGCGTGCGCCCCGAGATCGAGCTCGATTTCGAGGTTGGAGGCGATATCCACCGGCTGCGCAAGGTCTTCGGCCCACGGCCGGAGGCGGATCTGGACGGCAGGGGGCGTCGCTGGTCCGGCGATGCTGCTGACCAGCAGCTCTCCGAGCTGCTGGGCTTTGCTCCGCCGGGCGCCGGCAAGAGCAAGCCCGAGGAACATCATGGCGCCTTCAGCCTGCTCTGGGTCGAGCAGGGCGGCGCATTCCGGTCGCTGGGGATCGGCGAAGGCAAGAACAGGGTCGCGGCGGCTCTCGAAAGCGAGATCGGGGAGATCGTCGGCGGCGACAAGGGCCGGCAGTTGCTCGGCCTGGCAGAAGCCCGGCGCAGCGACTACTGGGACAAGCGAGGCAACCCGCGTGGCGAGTTGAAGCAACTCGAGGCGACCCTGAGGGAAAAGGGCGCCGAAGCGGAGCAAACTCGGGCGCAGCTGCGCGAGCTCGAAGAGCGGGTCGATCAGCTCGACCGCATCACGCGGGCACTGGACGAGTACACGCACGAGCAGACCCTGGAGCGCGCCAAGGAGAAGCTTGCGGTCGCGGAGGCAGGGGCGCTCCGGATCGGCGAAGTGGAGAATGAGGCCAAGGCGGCGGCGGCCGAACTCGAGCGGGCACAGCTGCAGCATCAGGCCGCTTCGGATCGACTGCAGGTTCGGCAGGACATGATCCGGCGCCTGGCCGACGTGACCGAGGGCATGGCTTCAGTCCAGCGCGAGGTTTCCGATGCCGCGTCGGTGCTGGCGCGCCGCGATGCCGTCGAGCAGGTCGCCCGCCGCGTGGCGGGCGAGGCCGCCGAAGCGTTGCTGCTTGCAGGTGGACGCCTTCGGCAACTCGAGGCAGGCCATGCGGCCCGGCAACTTCATGAAAGTTTCGCTCGCCTCGAGACGCAGGCCAGGGAAGCAGAGGCGGCGGAGGCCGAGCGGCTCTCCGCGGTTGCCGAACTGGGCGTGCTGCCTCCGCAGACCGACCTGCTGAAGATCGAGCAGCTGGAGGCGACTCGGGATCGGCTGCAGCACCGGATGGACGATGCGAGCGTCAAGCTGACCCTCGTTCCCGACGCCGGGGCCGGCATCAGCGTCGACGGCGTGGCCCGCGGGGCCGGCGAGCTGTCGCTGTCGCGCGACAGCGTCCTGCTGATCCCGGGGTATGGGCGAATTGAGATCCGGCCGGGCGGCGGGGTGGAGGCATTGTCGGCGGAACTTGCCGCGGCCGAGGAGGAGCTGCGTCAGGCGCTCGCGGCCCTGCACCTGTCCGACGTGGCTGGTTCGCGGGCAGCTGCGCACCGCCGCAAGGCGGCCGAGGAAAAGCTGAGCCGGTCGGCACGGACGCTGGCCTCTCTCGCACCCGAAGGTATGGGGAAACTGCGGGAAATGCTGGCTTCGCAACGCGCACAGCTCGGCACCGTGGGGCCGATGCCCGCAGAGCCCGAGCCGGGCGAAATCGAGCGCGTACGGCATCAGCACGCTGATGCAGAGCAGCGATCGGCCGAACTGGCGCGCCAGCTGTCCGAAGCGGCGGCCGAGACGCAGGCGAGCCGGACGCTGGCGGCGGTGCTCAACGAGCGGCTGGCGGGCTGGCACACCGACCAGGCGCGGGCAACGGACGCACTGACCGGCGCACGCAACGAGGCAGGAGACGACTTGCTGACGCGTGCGCTCGAAACCAGTGTGGCGGCGTTTCAGCAAGCAACATCGAACAGCGAGGCACGGATGTCGGCCTTGCGCGCCGCGGACCCCGACGGCGCGCGCCAGGCCGTTGCCCGGGCTCAGCAAGCGGTGGCCGGGATCGAGGCCGATATCCGCAAGCTCACCGAAAGCAGGCGCGAGCTCGAGGCCGAGTTGCGTGCGTTGGGCCGTGACGGGCTGAGCGAGCATCTCGCCGACCTCGAAGGCCAGGTGGAGGGGCTCGGCCGGACGCTCGAGGCACGGCGGCTCGAGGCTCGCGCCGCGCGCCTGTTGCACGACACGCTCGTGGATGTGCAGCGCGAAACCAAGGGTCGCTGGCTGGCGCCGATCCGGAACAGGGTCGAACCCTACCTGCGGCTCCTCGCGCCCGGCGCTACCGTCGAGCTGGACGAAGATACGCTGGAGCTGAGCGTCCTGGAGCGCGATGGAGAAGCGGAGCCGTTCAACGGGCTCAGCATCGGGGCACGCGAGCAGATTGCCGTGGTCACCCGGCTCGCCATTGCCGACGTGTTGCGTCAGAGCGGGCAGCCGGCCTGCATCGTTCTGGACGATGCACTGGTCAACAGCGACGAGACGCGCCTCGAGCTCATGCGTCAGGTACTCGGCAAGGCGGCTGAGAACCTGCAGATCCTCATCCTCAGCTGCCACGAACGCGACTATCGGCCGCTTGGCGCGCCGATCTGGCGGATATGAAGCAATGACGCTGCGCCGACGAGTTTACCAGGCCATGACGGACGGCCTTTCGGGTAGCACGCGGCTGTCGCGCACCAACGTGCTGTTGATCTGCCTTATCGTCGGATCGATCCTGTTCGCCATTCTCGACAGCGAGGACGTCGTTTCGAGCCAGGTTTCAGGCCCGTTCCAGAGGTGACGTACGCGCCCGGCACGGGCGTGGGAGCGTCCTTGACGATCCGGTATCAACTACCGCGGCACCGGCGGCAACGATCGGACCCCTCCTCGGCCTGAGTTTTCGATCGACGGATCGGTTTGTCAGGGGCCGGTGTAGCAGGAGAGTCCGTCGT
>JAEYTN010000153.1 GCA_023433985.1 Pseudomonadota bacterium
CACAACCTGCTCAACCTGTTCGAGCTCAACGGCGCGACCCGCTGGCAGACGCTGATCCACCTCAAGCTCCCCTCCTCCCTGCCCTATTTCGCGGCGGCGCTCCGCATCGGCGGCGGCCTGTCGCTCATCGCAGCCGTGGTGGCGGAGTTCGCAGTGGGCTCGGCTGGCCGTGGCTCGGGCCTCGCCTTCCGTCTGCTCGAGAGCGGCTACCGCCTCAACTACCCGCGCCTCTACGCCGCGCTGGTGCTGCTGATGATCACCGGCGTCGCCATCTTCGCCCTCACCAGCTTCATCTCCTGGCTGCTGCTGCACCGCTGGCACGAGAGCGCGCTCAAGCGGGAGAACTAGGCCGTGCACGGCACTCCCAGCCTATCCACCGGCACCGTCACGCTGCGTAACGCCCGCGTGCCGGCCGCCGCGACGGGCAGCATCGGCAACGGGTCGGTTGCCTCGGTGGATATCGAGATCGCCGGCGGCCGCATCGCCACCATTCGCGCCACGGGGTCGGCGCCGGTCGAAGGGCCGGCCTACGACATGGACGGGGGCCTCATCCTCCCCGCCTTCGTCGACGTCCACACGCATCTCGACAAGGGCCATATCTGGCCGCGCAAGGAGAATCCGGACGGCACCTGGCTCGGCGCCCTCCTCGCCGTCGCCAACGACCGCGAGCGCCTCTGGGCCGCCGAGGACGTCGAGCGCCGCTTCGATTTCGCGCTCCGCTGCGCCTGGGCGCACGGCACCGCCGCCATCCGTACGCATCTCGATTCCACCCCGCCGCAGCACGAGATCAGCTGGGCGCTGTTCGAGAAGATGCGCGACCGCTGGGCCGGTCGCATCGAGCTGCAGGCCGTCGCCATCGTCGGCCCTGACACGCTGATCGACGCAGCCGAGCTCGACACTGTGACCCGTCAGGTGAAAGCCTCGGGCGGTCTGCTCGGCGGCTCCGTCGCCACCTTCGACCGCTCGAAGGAAGCAATGCTCCGCGTCGTCGAGAAGGCCGGCAACCTCGGGCTCGACCTCGACCTCCATACCGACGAAACCGGCAATCCCGATGCCCATGCCCTGCTCCACCTCGCCGAGGCGGTGCTCGAAACCGGCTACACGGGCAAGGTGATGGCCGGCCATTGCTGCGTGCTCACCGTGCAGGACGAGCGCACGGTCAGAACCACCATCGACAAGGCCGTGGAAGCGGGCATCGCCATCGTCTCGCTGCCCATGTGCAACATTTACCTGCAGGATCGCGAGAACGGGAACGGCGCCGTCCGCACGCCGATCCGCCGCGGAGCCACGCTGCTCAACGAGTTCAAGGCCGCCGGCGCCGAAGTCGCCATCGCCTCCGACAACACCCGCGACCCGTTCTACGCCTATGGCGATCTCGATGGCGTGGAAGTGCTGCGCGAAGGCGCCCGCATCCTCCATTTCGACCATCCGCAGGAGCAGGCCTGGGACTGGGTGCGCGCCGTCGGCTCCGCCCCCGCCGCGCATGCCGGCTTCACCTACAAGGCGGTGATTGAACCCGGCGCGCCCGCCGACCTGGTACTGTTCCGCGCCCGCAGCTGGACCGAGCTCAATTCGCGCCCGCAGGCCGACCGGATTGTCCTCAGGTCAGGCCGCGCCATCGACACCACGCTACCCGACTACCGCGAACTCGACGACCTGATGGAGTAACAACAAGATGAACCTCGAAGGCTTCCGCGCCGCGCTCGGCGAGATTCCGGTCGAAGACAATCCCCGCATCGTCCAGCAGAAGAGCCGTGACCACTACTGGTACTCGCCGCGCCTGAAGCAGCAGCTCGAGGGTGTCACCGCCCAGCTTGTCGTCTCGCCGCGTTCCACCGAGGAAGTGGTGACCGCGCTCCGTGCCGCCTTCGCCAACGAGGTGCCGATCACGCCCCGCGGCGCCGGCACCGGCAATTACGGGCAGGCCATGCCGCTTTCGGGCGGCGCCATCCTCAGCCTCACCAACATGGACAAGGTGCTGAAGGTCGAGAGCGACCGGGTGCGGGCCGAAGCCGGCATCGTCCTCGAGAAGCTCGACGAGGAGACCATTCACGCCGTCAACGGCGAGATGCGCTTCCACCCCTCGACCTACCGCATGGCGACGCTGGGCGGCTTCATCGCCGGCGGCTCGGGCGGCGTCGGCTCCATCCGCTGGGGCGGCCTCAGGAACTTCGGCAACATCCTCGGACTCAAGGTCGTCACCTGCGAGGCCGAGCCGCGGGTGCTCGACCTTACCGGGCCGGATATCCTCAAGGTGGCGCACGCCTACGGCACCAACGGCATCATCGTCGAGGCCGAGGTCCCGCTGGCCGCGCACTACGACTGGGTCGACATGATGGTCGGCTTCGATTCCGCCATCGAGGCGGTGGCGTTCGCCGAGCAGGTGGCGCTGCAGGATGGGCTGCTGTGCAAGGAGATTTCGCCGGTCGCCGCGCCCGTCGCCCACGATTACTTCAACCGCCACCGCCCCTATATCCGCAGCCGCGAGCAGTCGGTCGTGCTGCTGATGGTGGCGCCGGCCGCCGTACCGGCGATGCTCGATTTCGTCGCCTTCCACCGTGGCGACCTGCTGCTCAACGGCGCGGCCCTCGAACCCGAGGCAAAGGCCAAGCTGCCCCCCGTCTACGAGCTCGCCTGGAACCACACCACGCTGCGCGGCCTCAAGATCGACCCCACCATCACCTACCTGCAGACGCAGTATCGCGACCTCGAGCACGTGAAATGGGCGATCGAGACGTTCGGCGACGAGCTGCCCATGCATATCGAGATGACCAGGTTCGACGGCCGCGTCGTGTTCTCGGGCCTCCCCATCGTGCGCTACACCTCCGAGGAGCGGCTCGAGGAGATCATCCGCCTGCATGAGGAAAACGGCTGCCTGGTCTTCAACCCGCACCGCTACACCCTCGAGGAAGGCGGCATGAAGCAGACCGACCGCGCGCAGCTCGCCTTCAAGAAGGAGGCCGATCCCAAGGGCATCCTCAACCCCGGCAAGATGATCGCCTGGGACGACCCGGACTTCGATTTCGAATCCGGCCGCACCTGGCTCTTCACCGGCCTCTACACGCTGGGCAGCGCCGCCGAATGAGGGTCCACGTCATCCATGCCCACCCCGTCGAGACCAGCTACAACCGGGCGCTGTTCAACGCCGCCTGCGAGGCGCTGCGGGCCAAGGGCGACGAGGTCGATGCGCTCAACCTCTACGACGAGGACTTCCGCGCCGCGATGTCGCGGCAGGAGCGGCTCGACTACCACGAGGTGCCGGGCAACCTGACGCCCGAGATCAAGCCCTACGTGGATCGCCTCCGCGCCTGCGACAAGATCGTCTTTGTCCACCCGGTCTGGAACTACGGCTATCCTGCGATTCTGAAGGGCTACTTCGACCGCATCTTCCTGCCGGGCGTCAGCTTCGTGCTCGAGGGCGGCGACGAGCCCGACAAGGGGAAGCTCGTGCCGGCGATGAAGAACATCAAGAAGGTCGCCTACATCACCACCTATGGCGGCGACCAGTTCCGCACCTGGATCATGGGCGATCCACCGCGCCGCCTCGCCATGCGCTGGGCCTGGGTCACCTTCGGCACGCCCACCCCACCCAAGTACCTCGCTCTCTACAACATGAACGGCGCGACGCCGGAGCGTCTGACGGCGTTCATCAATAAGGTCAAACGCGAGATGGCGGCCTTCTAGGCCGCCTCGATCCGTTCAGGAAGCGTTCAGAAACCGTTCATCTTCGCTGCCTTTCGCCCTCTTCGAGTAGGGCGGGCTGATCGAAGCTTCGGTCGACAGGATGTACGAAAGGCCCGGAAACCGGGCCTTTCGCCAACTTATCCCCGCTACGGCGAACCGCATCATACTAGGCGGCAGAAAGGGGAGAATATCAGCCGTACTTCCAGCCGCGCTTGAACTGGTAGAAGACGTGGAGACCGATCTTGGTCACCTTCTTCATGCGCGGCGCCCAGTGCGGCTTCACGTAGGTGGCGTGGTAGTGGGTGGCGTAGCCGACCTCGGGCAGGTACTCGGCGCCGGAGACGACGTCCCTGGCAATCTGCTGGGCCTGCTTCCAGGACTTGCCCTCGTCCACCTTCTCGGGAATGCCGTCGCAGGCAAAGGAGAACTGGCAGGCGTTACGTTTGGATTGGTTCTGGTAGACGACGCCGCAGATGGTGTCGGGGTAGAGCTTGTGCCCGACGCGGTTCATCACGACCTGCGCCACCGCAACCTGCCCGCGATAGCTCTCGCCGCGCGCCTCGAAGTAGATGGCGGTGGCCATGCACCAGAGTTCCTTGTCGGAGACCTTCTTGCCCTTCTTGTCCACCGCGGCGCCGTCGAAGGTGGTCGCCGGCAGCTCCTCGCGGGCATAGGCGAGTTCCTTGGACATGCTCTTGGGCACCGGCGCAGCGTCACCGGGCGCCAGCGCATCGATCGCGTCAAGGGCAGCCGAACCGGCACTCGCCGGATCGATGGCCGCGACCGCAATGCGCTCGCCGTCGGCCGGAGCATCGACCGGCTTGGTGGCGAGCTCCGGGCTCCGCAGCGCGGCGATCCGCGCCCGGATGTCGTCGAAGCCGGCGGTCATGGCGATGAGGTCGACCTGCGGCCGCGCTCGGTCCTGCTTCAGCGCCCGGTTGGCGCCGTTGAAGCTGGCGCTCTGGAACAGGTCGACGGAGCCGGTGATGATCACGTCGGTGCCGACGCGCTCGATGGTGGCCGATGGCGCGACGCTCGCCGCGCGAATATCGCCCGCCATGCCGGGGGCATGGGCGGGAAAGGTGAGGGTGACGCTCGAGATGACGAGCAGCACGAGGCCCAGCAGGCACTTGAGCGCAGCCAGCTCGCGGCGGGCCCGGCTCAGCGGGGTGGTCCGGTATTGGGCCATCTGTACGCTTTTACTATCCACGCAGAACGCAACACGAGAGACGCGCCGGCAACTCAGCTAAACTGTGACGCAAATGCCGACGGACTGAATAATGAGGGGTTAGGGTTAGGGCGAGGTAAACAGCCCGATCGCGGCGTGGATTTGAGTGTCCCGCGGCGGACCGATGGCAGGAATGGGATCAATTATGACAGCAATGCTGTCGTGATTGCCGGAGCTGCCTTATTGGGCCAGCGTCAGCCGTGCCACCGGCACCCGGTAGGGCGAGCAACTCACATAATCCACGTCCAGCCGGGCGAAGAACCACAGCGAAGCCGGGTCGCCCGCATGCTCGCCACAGATGCCGATCTTCAGGCGGGGATTGACCCGCTTGCCGCGTTCGATGGCGATGGCGATCATCTCGCCCACGCCCTTCTGGTCGAGGGTGACGAAGGGGTCGAAGTCGTAAAGCCCCTTGCGCTGGTAGGCGCTGAGGAAGGCCGGCGCATCGTCGCGGGAGATCCCGTATGTCGTCTGCGTCAGGTCGTTGGTGCCGAACGAGAAGAAGTCGACATGCTCGGCAATGTCCCCTGCCCTCAGCGCTGCGCGCGGCAGCTCGATCATGGTGCCGAACTGGAAGCGCTCCCGGGCGCTCTGCGGCAGTCCGGCCCGGTCGATGATCTCGAACACCTGCCGCTTGATCTCCACCACCTCGGACACGGTGGAAACGAAGGGCACCATCACCTCGAGCACGACCGGCTCCGCCTGCCGCTCCGAGCTGGCCCGGACGCCCGCGCAGAGCGCCTCGATCTGCATCTTCAGGATCTCGGGATAGGTGATGGCGAGCCGCACACCGCGATGCCCGAGCATCGGGTTGATCTCCGCGATGCGGTCGAGCCTGAGCTTCAGCGCCCGCACCGGCAGCCCCAGGGATTGGGCCGTCTCCTCGATATCCTCGTCGGAGCGCGGCAGGAACTCGTGCAGCGGCGGATCGAACAGCCGCACGGTCACCGGCATCCCCCGCATGGCCGTGAAGATGGCCGAGTAGTCGTCCGTCTGGAACGCGACGAGGCCGGCCAGCGCCTTCTCACGGTCTTCGGCCTCCTCGGACAGGATCAGCCGGCGGAGCGCCACCATGCGCTCGCGGGAGAAGAACATGTGCTCCGACCGGGCAAGGCCAATCCCCTCGGCGCCGAAGCTCAGTGCCGTGCCGACCGATTCCACCGTCTCGGCATTCGCTCGCACCTTCACCTCGCGCGACGCATCGGACCAGCCGAGCAGCTTGCCCATGGCGCCGCCTATGTGCGGCTGCGCGAGCGGCAGCGCGCCCAGATAGACCGAGCCGTCCGAGCCGTCGATGGTGATGCGGTCGCCCATGCGGAACTCGCGCTCGCCGATGCGGCAGGTCATCTCGCCCACGTTGATCGACAGCGACCGCACGCCCGCAACGCAGGGCTTTCCGGTGATGCGCGCCACCACACCCGCGTGCGAAGTCATGCCGCCGCGCGCCGTCAGGATGCCCGTCGCCGCCTTCATCCCCTCGATGTCGGTGGGCCCGGTTTCCGTGACCACAAGGATGCAGTGCCGCCCGCGCGCCTTCATCCGGGCGGCATCCTCGGTGGTGAACACGATGATGCCGCTCGCCGCGCCCGGCGACACGCCGAGCCCCGAGGCGAGCACGTGCGAGCTCTCCGGCGCCTTGAGCCGCGGATGGAGGAGTTGCTGCAGCCGCGAGGGATCGATGTGCGCCACCGCCTCGCGGGGCGTCCAGCTTCTGCGGTTCACGCGGTCCACCGCCGCCTCGAGCTCTGCCGCAGCGCTGGCCGTGGCGGCCCGGGCAGAGAGCAGCCGCACCAGGTCGTCCTCCACCGAGACGAGGCACACGAGGTGCTGGCCGGCCGCACCGTCCAGCACCTCGCAGAACTTGCGCCCGCCGGCGGGCAGCGGGCCGAACGGCGCGCCGTTGGCCGCGGCCGGACCAAGCTGGCCCGTGTTGGCATCCCGGGTCAGGAACTCACGCAGGTCGCCGTCCGCCAGGGCCTGGACAATGACGATCTGGCG
>JAEYTN010000161.1 GCA_023433985.1 Pseudomonadota bacterium
AGTAGGCACCGGCGCCGGCCACGTTGGTGGCGAGCCAGGTCTGCCCGTCGTCGTCGCCCTCGTTCGCCTTCACCAGCTCCTCGTTGAGGATCATGATGGCGGGCACCGTGGTGAGGAACGGCGCAAAAGTCTTGGCGAGCGTGAACTTCACCGTCTTGGCGTCCACCGCGGTCACCGAGCCGGGCTCGAGCACGCCGGCGAACAGGTTGGCCGGCCCCTGGTTGATGCGCAGCAGCCGCTCGACCGTGTACACAACGTCGCTCGCTTCCACCGGCGAGCCGTCGGCGAACTTCGCATCGTCGCGCAGCTTGTAGGTAACTTCCTTGGCGTCGTCCGAGACCGTCCAGCTCTCGGCGAGCTCGGGAATGATGTTGCCGGCGGAATCCACCGTGACCAGCCCGTCATAGAGATTCACGGCCGCCATGTAGTCGGTGTAGTCGGAGATCTTCGCCGGATCGATCGTGCCGAAGATCTGCACCGTGTTCATCGTCACGGTCACGGCCATTGCCGGCGCTGCCCCCAGCATGAGGGCGGAAAGAGCAGTTGCGGCGAGGAGCCTGTGCTTGGTCATGCTGAATTGTCCCTGTTCCCTGTTGCGGTCCCCGGCGCGCAAAGCCCCAGCGCTCGGGATCGTCGTGCGGCCTGAACCGGCCGCCTTGTGCGGACGCTCCCACCATTCGGATGCGGGCGCCAATACATGAAGCTTCGCAAGCTCTTTGCTGCTGCCTCAAGGGGGAGGAACGGCTAGGTTTTCGATTAAAACGTCTAGGTTTTATCCAACCAGCCCCAGCGCGCGCGCCGCGCTGATCGCCTCGCGCCGCCGCTTGCAGCCCAGCTTGCGGTAAACGTTGGAGAGGTGGAACTTCACCGTCGCCTCGCTCAGCCCCAGCGCGTTGGCGATGAACTTGTTGGACGAGCCTTCCGAAATCATCAGCAGCACCTTCGTCTCGCGCCGGCTGAGCCCGTTCTGCGCCCCGAGTGCCGAGTTGGGCAGGCCGTTGTCGCGCAACCGCCGCAGCACCTGCCGCCCCGGCGCCGAGATATCGAGGAACTCGCCGATCCGTTGATGCTCGATCAGCTCGCTGAGGAACACCCGCTCCTCCGCGAGCGGCGCAATCGCGCCGAGTCGCGCCGCCTGCTCGAACACCTTCTGCAGCAGCGCCCGGGCCTGCGACAGGTTGCGCTGCCGCTTGTGCACGAAGGCCAGCCACACCTCCACCGCCAGCCGCTGCCGGCCGGTGAGGTTGAGGTTGTTCAGCATCGCCCCCAACTGCTTGTCGAGGTTAGGCCGCGTCGGGTGCTCGTAGACGATGTGCCTCAGCCAGATCAGCGCCAGCACGATCTCGTCGCGGTCCTTGAGCCGTTCGAGCTCGTCCGTCGCCGCCGTCACCCAGCTGCGGGTGATGCGCGATGGCACGGGTCCCAGCTTCTCGGCCGCCTCCTGCCAGCGGTTGGCGTTCTGCAGGATCGTCGCCTCGCGCAGCTCGATCATCATGCCGAACTGCCGGTTACTGACCTGGTACACCCGCCACCGGTCGAGGAAATTGCGCGCCGCCAGTGTCGAGAAATGCTCGCTCAGCGCCTGGCTGCCATATTGCAGCGCGAACTCGATCAGGCTCGGCCAGATCTCGCCATGCGCGAAATCGTCGAGCTGCACGCTCAGGAACCGCGCCAGCGGCTCGGCCTTGCCGGTCTCGTAGTCGATGCAGGCGAACAGCAGGGCCAGCAGCCGCTCGTCGCTGATGCTTTCGAAGCTCACCTGATGCAGGTGCCGCTCCGCCTCCTGCGCGTGCCGCCGGGCGTTCACCGCATCGCCCATCATCAGCCGCATCAGCGCCTGGTGCAGGCTGATGTAGAAGGCGAGCATCGGCGTGCCGGCCTGCTCGTAATGGTGCAGCGCCCGCAGCGCCACGTCCTCGGCCGCCGCAAAGCGCCTCCCCCGGATGTAGAACTCGAGCACGGAGTTGTAGAAGCTGCCCCGCACGATATGCCCGTCGGGCGGCAGGTCGCTCAGCATCCCGAACACCTGCTCGAACAGCTCGTCGGTGAGCAGGTAGTCCTCGTAGATCAGCATCACGACGCGAAACGCCATGAAGTCGGTGCTGTACGCGGTCTTGTCGGCAAATACCGTCGTCAGGTCGTTCACCGCCGCGCCGAACCGGTCGGCGATCAGCCGCCGCGCCCGCTCCACCTCGCCCTGCTTCAGCGCCTGCATCGCCAGGCTCATCACCAGCGTGTCGTTGCCCGCCGCATAAGCGAGGGGAAACCCCGCCAGCACTTGGTCGAGCGCGCGCGATCCGTGCCGGTAGAGGTAGAAACGCCCTCCTCCCTGCTCGAAGACTTCGAACGCCTCGTCATGCCGCCCTACCCGCTGGTAGGTCAGAATGGCCTCCGTCAGGCTGCCGTTCGCGGCATAGGCGGCAGCTATCGCCAGCGCCTCGTCCGGCTGCTCCAGCCGCTTCTCCATCACCGCCCGCAGCGCCTCGCCCAGCGGCTTCCGCACCAGCTCCAGCAATGGCCGCAGCGTCGCGTCGACCCCTGCCGCCTCGCCCCCATCGAGCCACACGCGAAGCGCCACCAGCCCGGCCGACGCCATCGGCTCGAGCAGATCGGCCGCGAGGAAATCGGTGAGGTCGCCGTCATCTGCCGGGCCACCTCGCCCCAGCAGCATCGGCCAGCCGCCCGATCGCTCCAGCAGCCGCGCCGCCATCCGCGCCGGAAACCGCGCCATCAGCTCGTCGCGATTGAAAAGCAGCTCCGCCGCTCCGAACCGGGCGACATTGCCGTAGACGCTCGCCCGCGACAGCCCCGGCAGCACCGTCTCCGGCCGCTTGGCAACGATCAGCCGCGCCCCGCCCGACACGAACAGGTCAGGGACCGACTCGGGCGCCATCCCCGGCGCGATGTCCCACAGCACCAACGCGCCCGGCGACCCCACCGGGGCCCTGGCCCCGCGATGCACCGCCAGCCCCAGCGCTTCAGCCAGTTGGCCGAGCAGCACCGTCTTGCCCATTCCGGCGGGCGCCTCGAGCACCACGATCGGCTCCGGCCGGCCCAGGATCGCCCCGCGCAGCCCTGCCCGGTCGATCAACCGTTGATCGGCGCGGGCACCTGCCTCGACGATATGAATGGCTGCACGCATGCGCCCTGCCCCGGACCTGAACGGGCGATGCTCCCTCAGCGGCGCCCCGAACGCAACGGTCAGGGCGCCGCAGCTACCGTCATCCGTTGATCGTCACGAAGTCCGCCGACAGCGCCCCCTCATGTACCACGAGCCCGACCCCGCCATTGCTGAACTCGCCGTCGCTGGCGCTGATCGAAACCCCTGCCACCGTCGCCGAAATCGTGTCGCCATGCATCGAGGCCGTGATGCCGAGCTTCCTCTCGAATTCGAGGCCGAAGGACTTCTCGGCGAGCACCGTCACCGCCTCATCCTTCACCTTCACCAGCTGCAGCTTGCCGTCGCGCGTCAGCCGCACGCCGTAGTAGCGGCGCAGCCCCTGCACGCGCAGCGCCAGCCCGCCATGGTTGCCTAGGTGGAAGACGATCTCGGTCTTCACCTCGTAGTCGGTCCACTGCCGCGTGCCATGCGCGATCAGCCCCTCGCCCCGGTTCTGCGAAATGCGGAAGCTCTGCGGGAAGCGCTTGGAGAAGAAATCGACGCCGTTCACCCACGCCATGCGCCAGAAATCACAGTCGCCCACCGGCCGCCTCAGCGTCAGCGACGGCGCCCCGTCCCAGCGCAGGTAGTCGACCAGCACCGCGCCGTCCGCACGCTGCCCCGTGCCGTTGATGGCAAAGCCGATTTCCGCGATCGGCTGCCCGCCGAACTCCGGCAACTGCCACTCGAGCACCGCCTCGCTCCCCGGCTTCAGCACCTTCGCATCGCCATCCACGTCGCGCAGTTGGTCGTGCTCGTCATAGACGCGCAGCCTCAGCCGCACTTCCACCTCGGCCCGGTTGCCCGCCGGCGCCACCACGCGGGCCTTCACGGCCTGCCCCGGATAAACCAGCGGCGAGGCCATCAGGTCGTAGGTGCGCATGTTGAGCATCTCGCGCGGCGAGAAGGTCGGCGTCGTCGTTGCCGCCACCTGCCCCGGCCCCAGCGCCTCGTAGCCGATCGACAGCGCCCGGCTGCCCTGGAACTCGGCATTGCCGATCCGCGTCGACTTGCTCAGCGACACGCCCAGCTGCGGCTGGAAGCCCTGCCGGCTCCCCGGCAGCGAGAAGTGGAACTGCGCTCCGTCCTTGGGCGCATCCATCGGCTGGTCGCCGTTGAGCTGCAGCCCCAGGTTGGTGAGGTAATAGGCCTGCCGCACCGCG
>JAEYTN010000310.1 GCA_023433985.1 Pseudomonadota bacterium
CTGGGGCAAGCGCTGGGGGCCGGCAGCGTGGCGGTGCTGTCGGTGGACCTCGACGACTTCAAGTTGATCAACGACACGCTGGGGCACATTGCCGGCGACGCCCTGCTGCGCCAGGTGGCGCAGCGGCTGATGGCGGTGAAGGGCGAGGGCTTCGTGGCGCGGCTCGGGGGCGACGAGTTCTCGATGTTCATGCGTGTGAAGGAGCCCGGCGAGGCGGCGGCGATGGCGCGGCGGATGCTGAAGGCGCTGACCGAGCCCTATCAGATCGAGGGCGAGACGGCGGAGATCGGCGCCAGCATCGGCATCGCCGTTTCGCCGCGGGATGGGGAAAGCGCCGACACGCTGCTGCACCACGCCGACATCGCGCTTTACCGGGTGAAGGGCGAAAACGGCCGGGGCTTCCGCTACTTCAAGTCCGAAATGGACCATGCGCTGCGCGAGCGGCGGGAGATGAAGCGCGAACTGGCCCTGGCGCTGTCGCGCGAGGAGCTGTCGCTGGTCTACCAGCCGCAAATCGAGATCGCGAGCAACCGGCTGATCGGCTTCGAGGCGCTGTTGCGCTGGAACAGCCCGACCCGCGGTGCGGTGTCGCCGGCGGTGTTCATTCCGCTCGCCGAGGAGAGCGGGCTGATCGAGGAGATCGGCGCCTTCGTGCTGCGGTGCGCCTGCGCGGAGGCCGTCCGGTGGCCGCAGACGATCTCGCTGGCGGTGAACCTGTCGCCGGCGCAGTTCCGCTCGGGCGCGGTGGGCGAGGCGGTGCGCGAGGCGCTGGCGCTGAGCGCACTGGAGCCGGGGCGGCTGGAGCTCGAGATCACCGAGTCGGTGCTGCTCGACCAGGCGGCCGGCGCCATCGGAGCGCTCGAGGGGCTGCACGCGGCCGGCGTGCGCGTGGCGCTCGACGATTTCGGCACGGGTTATTCGTCGCTGAGCTACCTGCAGCGGTTCGACTTCGACAAGGTGAAGATCGACCGCTCGTTCATCTCGGGGCTGCCGGGCAATGGCGGCTCGGTGGCGATCGTGCGCGCCATCGTCGGGCTCGGCCGCTCGCTCAAGACGCGGGTGACGGCGGAGGGCGTCGAGACCTTCGAGCAGCTGGTGTTCCTCGCCAACGAGGGCTGCGACGAGGCGCAGGGATACCTGTTCAGCCAGCCGCTGCCGGCCGAGCAGGCGCTGGCGCTGGCGCTGACGCGGGGGCGGCCGGTGGACGCCGACCTGCAGCGGCGGGCGAGCCGGATCTAGGCCCTTTCGGTTCCCAGCGCCCGGCCGCCGAGCCGGAACCATTAGTTAACCTAAACCGGCCTAGCGTGCCGGCGGGGGAGGCAGTGGCAGAAGCCATGTTCGACAAACAACTCATCGCGACATCGCTCGACTCGCTGGCGCAGACGGACCTCGGTTCGCCCGTGGCGGACACCGAGCGCGCGCTGCAACTGCTCGAGACCCGCTCCGGCTATGGCCAGTGGAAGGTGATCTTTCCGGGCTCGGTGGTGCTCTCCGACCGGGTCTGCGAGATGTTCGGCTGGATGCCGACGCCCGATCCGCTGCCGCTGCAGGAGATGGTCAAGCTGTACTACATGGAGGACCGCGGCAAGCTGCTGACGCTGATCGCGCAGGCGCTCGAAGGCCGCAGGGGGTTTCACTGCCGGCTCAGGATCGAGCGGCGCGATGGGCAGATCCGGATGATCGAGACGATCGCCGACCTGCGCCTCGTGAACGGGCGGGTGGCCGAGCTGTTCGGTTTCTCGCGCGATGTGACGCGGGAGATGGAGCGCGAGCTGCAGGTGCAGGGCCGGCTGAAGCTGGTGCAGGAACTGGTCGGCGACATGCCGGCGCCCATCGTGGTGCTCGACGACAAGCTCAGGGTGATGGATTGCTCCATCTTCTGGCTCAAGGCGCACCGCTTCATCGAGAAGCGCGAGGTGGTGGGCAAGCCGCTGATGATGCTGACGCCCAACATGCCGCCCGAATACAAGGACGAGTATGAGCGGGCGATGAAGGGGCAGACCATCCGCACGAAGCGGACCTTCACCAGCTCGACCACCAACCAGCCGATCCACTTCAACACGCTGATCACGCCGTGGTACGTCGCCGACAAGAAGGTGGGCGGCATCACCATGATGATCGGCTGGAGCGAAGTGGCGCTCGCCCGCGCCAACACCATTACCGGCGCCATGCCGCCGGGCGGCGACGATCCGTTCGACGGCTCGCTGCTGGATTTGCTGAAATCGGTGAGCTGAGCGGGCGCAATGCTGCGCATCGCGACCCCGACGACCAATCTTGCGGTGCGGGCTGATTTCCCCGATTGAGGCGGCATGGATCTGCCCCCGCTTCCCATCGATGATGCCCTGCCCCGCTTGCGCGCCGTGCTCGAGGCGGGACCGTTTGCGGTGCTGGTGGCGCCGCCGGGGGCGGGAAAGACCACGCGGGTGCCGCTCGCGCTGCTCGAGTCCGAATGGCGGGGCGACGGCAGGATCGTGATGCTGGAGCCGCGGCGGCTGGCGGCCCGAGCGGCGGCGCGGCGCATGGCGCAATCGCTGCGTGAGGAGGTCGGCGCGACGGTTGGCTATCGCGTGCGGCTCGACGCGAAAGTGTCGGCGAAAACGCGGATCGAGGTGGTGACCGAGGGCGTGTTCACCCGGATGCTGCTGGACGACCCGGAGCTCTCGGGCGTCGCGGCTGTGATCTTCGATGAGTTTCACGAGCGCTCGCTCGATGCCGACCTGGGGTTGGCGCTGGCGCTCGATGCGGCAGCGCTGCGCGAGGACCTGCGGATCGTCGTGATGTCGGCGGCGCTCGACGGGGCGCGGGTGTCGGCGCTGATGGATGATGCGCCGGTGGTGGAGAGCATGGGCCGGGCGTTTCCGGTCGAGACGGTCTACCGCGACCGCGACCCGGCGCTCAGGCTCGAGGAGCAGGTGGCGGCGGTGACGCTGGAGGCATTGCGTGAGCAGCCCGGGTC
>JAEYTN010000374.1 GCA_023433985.1 Pseudomonadota bacterium
TGTCCTGCACCGGTTGGCATTGGGCGCCTTCGCCGGAGTCATCGTCACCTGGTTCTGGGCGCCGAACAGTGAGCTGGCGGCAGGGTTCACCAGCATCGGCCTCACGCTGCTGACCATAGCTTTTCTCATCGGCTTCTCGGTGGACGTTCTGTTCGCCCTGCTCGATCGGCTCGTTACGGTACTGATGAACATCGCCAGGGGCGGTCCGCCACCGTCGGGCCCGATTGCCGTGCCGGCCGTGGTGCTGCAAACCAACGTGCCGGCAACCCCGCCAACCGCCAACGACCAGAAGACCGATCAGACGGTGGTCACCAACCCCGGCACACCCGCACCCGGGGGCGCGACCTAGGCATCTTTTGCCGTCCGGCGAAAACCTGCCGGGCGGCGGCCCGCCATCGAACGGCGCCGCGCTGATCAACTCATTGGTCTGGCTGGATTAATCCAGGCGACCATTTCCGGCACGGCGCTTGCATCATCCCTCGTGATTAACTCCGCGAGGCACTCGTGTCGGTCACCGTCGGCTTCTCACAGGCTACCACTTCGCTGATCGTGCCCGCCCAGGGCACCACGAAGCCCGACGGCACTCCGGCCGATGGCGGCACCGATGGCGGCACCGAGGGCGCGGGCGAGGCCGGCCTCTTCGCTGCCCTCCTCGCCATGCTCGCTCCCGGAGCCCAACCCCCAGCCGCAGAAGCGGCCGCGCCCGACCCCGCGCCCGCCGCCACCGCGCCACCCGCCGCGCTTCCGCACGCCGACCTGCCTCCCGCCCCGGCCCCTGCCGATGCCCCCCCGCTGCCCGAACTCACCGACCTGCAGAAGTCCGAACAGGGCAAGGCCCTGCTGAAGGACTTCGCGGCCGTGCTCAAGGCCGCGCAGCAGGCGCTCGATGAAGGCAAGCCGCTCGATCCCGCCCTCGAGAAGAAGCTCCGCGATACCGTCGCCGCAGTCGCCGCGTGGTTCGGCGGCCAGCCGCTGCCGCCGCTCCCCGGCATCGATACGACCGCCATCGCCGAGTTGGCGAGCGGTGGCGGCATCCTGCCCGCGAAGCCCGCGGTCGACCTCCCGCTGGCCCCGCCCCAGCCCACCGATCTGCCCGACGCGCCGCTCGCTGCGGGCGACATCCCCGCCGGCAGCGCGAGCCCCGATGCCCCGAAGCTGATGTACGCCAAGGTCGTCCCCGACGCGGTCGCCCGTCTCGGCGACGTGCTGCAGGACTTCGCCGCCGCGCTCGAAAGCACCTCGCCCGACCTCGCCAAGGCCATCGCCGGCCTCGCCGACCGCATCTCCGTGGGCGACATCACCGACGACGTTCTCGCGCAGCTCGGCCTGCAGCGCACCCCCGACAGCACCAGCCCCGAGCTCGACGGCCTCGTCGCCGCACTCACCGCGCCCAAACCCGAAGCCAAGCCGGGCGCCACCCCGCCACCGGCGATCGCCCTCCCCACCCTGCCGATCCCGGACCTAAGCGCGGAAAGGCCCAACGCTGCCCGGTCTGAACCCAAGTCAGACCGCAAGTCCGAGCCGACCACGCTCGAACCCCTCGATCGCCCCGAGGACGTGAAGCTCGAAGCCCAGGTCAAGCTCGAGGCAAAGCCCGACAAGCCCGAGGACAAGCCATCCGCCGACGGCAAGCCGGCCACCCACGCCGGAGCCGTCAGGCCCGCCGACGCCCCGCCCCCCGCGGCCCCGCCCAACGCTTCCGCCCCTGTGGCCCAGGCCGCCGCGGCGAACGCGACCACCGCCACCCGCGCCATCCACGCCGCCTATGCCGCCCCGGTGCAGCAGATCAACCTGCCGCAGGTCGCCTTCGAGGTTGCGCGCCACTTCGAAGCCGGCAACACGCGCTTCCAGATCCGCCTCGATCCCGCCGACCTAGGCCGCATCGACGTCAAGCTCGATCTCGACAAGAACGGCACCGTCAACGCCCGCCTGTTCGTCGAGCGCCCCGAGACGCTCGACCTGATGCTGCGCGACCAGCGCGCCCTGCAACAGGCGCTGCAGCAGGCCGGCCTCGATACGTCGAAGACCAACCTCGAGTTCTCGCTCCGCCATAACCCCTTCGCCGGCACCGGGGCCGATACTGGCCAGTCGGGCGGCAATGGCGCAAATCCCGGCTTCGGCCCCTTCGGCACCCCCGTCGCCGACGACGCCGAACCGATCGGCCCAACCGTCTACCGCGGCTCCGCTTCGGCGAGCGGCCTCAACCTGTTCGTCTAAGGAGTACGTGCCATGGCCATCGGCGGCGTAGGTACAACCGGCTCATCCTCCAGCACCTCCATGACCGGGGCGCGGCTCGCGGACAATTTCGACACGTTCCTGCAGATCCTCACCACCCAGCTGAGAAACCAGAACCCGCTCGATCCACTCGATACCAACCAGTTCACCCAGCAGCTGGTGCAGTTCTCCGGCGTCGAGCAGCAGCTCAAGACCAACCAGTTCCTCGAGGCCATGATGACCTCGACACAGAACGCCAACAATTCGCAGGCCGTGAGCTATATCGGCAAGGTCGTCACCGCCGAGGGCTCCAAGACCGAGCTCGTCAACGGCGCGGCTACCTGGCACTTCGCCACCGACAAGGCAGCCACCATCACCGCC
>JAEYTN010000495.1 GCA_023433985.1 Pseudomonadota bacterium
CCAGAATACCGCGATCCATGCCGGCTGGAACGTCGTCGCCGTCCAGTCCGTCCACTGGTCGACCACGGCGCGGTCGCGCGCCTCCATCGGGAACAGCAGCCCGCTGCCATATTCGGCGCTCAGGTACCGCACCACGGCGTGGCTCTCCCACACGGTGACCTCGCCGTCGCGCAGCGTCGGCACCAGGCCGTTGGGGTTCATGGCGAGGTAGTCGGGGGCGTCGTTGCCGCCGAACGAGCCGCCAAGAGGCACATGCTCATAGGGCAACTCGAGTTCCTCGAGCACCCAGACCGCCTTCTGCACATTGGCCGAGTTGAGGCGGCCCAAAAACGTGATGGACATCGGCAGCGCCTCCCCGCATCCTGTCGCGCCGGCAGCGCCGACCGAAGGTTGATATGCGCAACGTTCCCGATTTTCTAGTGCAGCGGCCACCGATGCCGACCGACGCTGCCACGCTCCGCGCTTTCGACGCGCTGTTCGATGACGCTGTTGCCAGGGGCCCGGCCACGGCAATCGACTATCGGCTGGTTGCACCGCGCTGGCAGTTCATCTGCCACATCGCGGACACCCGCCAGGTCGTGCTGCATGGTTCCGGTAACGACGCGATTACCCGTTTCGAGCCACGCCAGCCCAACGACACTACCGAGTTCGGCAACCGAAAAGCCGTGTACGCCGCCTCCGACGGCCTGTGGCCGATGTACTTCGCCATCCTCGATCGCGATCGTCACGCGATGTCGCTGATCAACACCAGTGCCCGCCTGCTCGGTGACGACGGGAGCGTCGGCGAGCCGCACTACTTCTTCTCCATCACCGACCGGGCACTGGCCTCGGCCCCATGGCGCCGCGGCACTCTCTACTTCCTGCCGCGAGAAAGCTTCGAGCAGCAGCCGGTGATGGAGTATGGCGGCAAGCGCATGTCGATCTCGCAATGGGCGAGCCCGGAACCGGTGGTGCCGCTGGCGCGCATCGAGGTCGGGCCCGAGGATTTCCCGCTGCTCGAAGCCATCCGGGGACACGACTACGAGCAGGTCATGGTTCGCGCCCGCGCCAATCCCAACGGTTTCCCCTGGGTCGACTAGCGCCGTTGCGCCTTGGGGGACGGGCTGTTATCTCCCGCGCCCATGCAAGCAAACGACAAGTCCATCATCCACGTGATCGGCGGCGGTCTCGCCGGCTCCGAGGCCGCCTGGCAGGCTGCCGAGGCAGGCGCCCGCGTCATCCTCCATGAGATGCGCCCGGTCGTGAAGACCGACGCCCATTCCACCGAGAGCTTCGCCGAGCTCGTCTGCTCCAACAGCTTCCGCTCCGACGATCACCGGCATAACGCCGTCGGCCTGCTGCACGAGGAAATGCGCCGCTGCGCCTCGCTGATCATGCGCGCCGCCGATGCGCACAAGCTCCCGGCGGGCGGGGCGCTTGCCGTTGACCGCGACGGCTTCGCCGATGCCGTGACAGCCGCGATCCACAACCACCCCAACATCACCATCGAACGGGGCGAAGTCGCCGGCCTGCCGCCCGAGGAGTGGGGCAACGTGATCGTCGCCACCGGGCCACTCACCTCCCCTGCCCTTGCCTCGGCGATCCAGGAGCTGACCGGCGAGGATTCCCTCGCCTTCTTCGACGCCATCGCCCCCATTGTGCATGGCGACACCGTCGACCGCGACATCGTCTGGGCGCAGTCGCGCTACGACAAGGTCGGGCCGATGGGTGACGGGCGCGACTACCTCAACTGCCCGATGGACGAGAAGCAGTACAACGACTTCATCGACGCGCTGCTCGCCGCCCCGCTGCACGCCTTCAAGGATTGGGAGAAGGTGCCCTACTTCGACGGCTGCCTGCCCATCGAAGTGATGGCGGAGCGTGGCCGCGACACCCTGCGCTGGGGCCCGATGAAGCCGGTCGGCCTCACCAACCCGCGCAACCCGACGGTAAAGCCCTACGCCATCGTCCAGCTGCGGCAGGACAACGCACTCGGCACGCTGTGGAACATGGTCGGTTTCCAGACCAAGATGCGCTACGGCGTGCAGACCGAGATTTTCCGCATGATCCCGGGGCTGGAGAACGCCCAGTTCGCGCGGCTCGGCGGGCTGCACCGCAACACCTTCCTCAATTCGCCCAGGGTGCTGGGTCGCGACCTGAAGCTCAAGGCCATGCCGCGGCTGCGCTTTGCCGGCCAGGTGACCGGCGTCGAGGGTTATGTCGAAAGTGCCGCCGTGGGCCTGATGGCCGGCCGCCTGGCCGCCGCCGACGCCCGCGGCGAAACGCTGGCCATCCCGCCCGCGACGACCGCCATGGGTGCGCTCATCAACCACATCACCGGCGGCCACCTCGAGGCCGAGGCCTATTCGGGCGCCCGCAGCTTCCAGCCGATGAACGTCAATTTCGGTCTCTTCCCTCCGGTTTCGATCAAGAAGCCGGAGGGCCATGTCGGCCGCTGGAAATCCACCGAGAAGACGATCGCCAAGAAGGAGGCGATCACCTCGCGGGCGCTCGACGACATC
>JAEYTN010000564.1 GCA_023433985.1 Pseudomonadota bacterium
GAAGCGATCGACCCCGACGTGAACTGGGTGGCGAAGTCGCTGGAGGGGCTGCAGCCGGTGGTCGCCGGCGGCTTCTATGTGCATGGCAGCCACGAGGAGGCGCCGCCGCCCGCCGGTGTGACGCCCATCCGCATCGACGCGGCCCAGGCCTTCGGCACCGGCCACCACGAGACCACCACGGGCTGCCTCGAGGCAATCGACCGTGCGCTGAAGCGGCGCCGCTTCCGATCGATGCTCGACGTTGGGACGGGCACGGGCGTGCTGGCGATCGCGCTCGCGAAGCGGACGCATCTGCCGGTGATCGCATCGGACATCGACCCCATCGCGGTCGAGACGACAGTGGAGAACGCGCTCGACAACGGCGTCGGCCGCTACGTGATCGCTCTGGAGGCCACGGGCCTCGAGCACCGGCAGATCGCCACTTCGGCGCCCTACGACCTGATCGTCGCCAACATCCTCGCCGGCCCGCTGACGGCGCTGGCGCCCGCGATGCGGAAGATCGCCGCGCCCGGCTGCGTCGTGATCCTCTCGGGCATCCTGATCCACCAGGGGCCGCGGGTGATCGCCGCCTATGCCCGGCAGGGCATCGTGCTGCGAAGCAAGATCACCAAGAAGGAATGGGTGACCCTGGTGATGGAGCGGGTCTAGCTCCTCCTTGGGCCCGGCTCGTCCGGCTCAGAAAAATCAAAGTCCCCGGCCCTTGCGGGTCCGGGGACAAGATCTTCGATCAAAGACTGGCACTGGCCCGGCGCTCACGCGCCTCGGCTCAGTTCGGGCGTTTGGTGAGGGCGCCAAGCAGCAGGTGCTCGCGGGCGCGGCCGACGCTGCGGGTAGCCTCGCGGCCCCGCGCTTCGACAACGCCGCTCAGCGCCATGCGGAATTCGTTCTTGGTGTCGGGCATTTCTGTCTCTTCTAGTCCGGTGTGGCTCCTGCCACGGGTGCGTACATAATGCGAGCCGCGCTCGCCGATAAGTCCTTGGTTCGAAAGGCAGCCATGCCAAACTTGCAGGGCGCCTTAACGCGGAGTGAATCGCCTCAGTCCGGCCGCTTCCGCTTGGGCGGCCTGTGCTTGAGGTATTCGATGATCGCCCGCTGCGCTTCGCGCTCGCGGCCTTCGATCATGTTGTCATAGACACGTCGGAAGAGACTCCTGCGCTCACGCACTTTGTCCTCCTTCGCCCCAGGCGTGCAGATGCACCAGAACGCGTGAACCACGGATGAATGGAGGAGTGGCCCGCCCGGCGCGATCTGCTAGGGTCCCGCACCTTTCGACGAGACGAACCATGGCCGAGCTGAGCTTTCCCCCGCCCATCTACCAGACCTTCGACATCCGCACCGACAAAGCCACCGTGGCACCGCGGCTCGCCGCGCTGCGTGCGAAAATGGCGGAGGCCGGGCTCGACGGTTTCCTCGTGCCGCGTACCGACGCGCATCGCGGCGAATCGGTGCCCGACAGCGAGGCGCGATTGGGCTACCTGACGAGCTTCACCGGTTCGGCGGGCATTGCCGTGGTGGGGTCGCAGAAGGCTGCTCTGTTCGTCGACAGCCGCTACACGCTGCAGGCTCCGGCGCAGACGGATACCAACGCGGTGACCGTGATCGAGACGGCGCAGGGCGGGATTTCGCCGCGTGTCGTCGAGTTCGTGCCGCCCGGCGGCAAGCTGGGCTACGATCCGTGGCTGCATACGCCGGCGGAGATTGCCGACCTGACCAAGAAGCTGGAAGGCAAGGCGACGCTGGTCGCTACCGCCAACCTGATCGATGCGATCTGGGACGAGCGCCCTGCCCCGCCCAGCGCGCCGGTCGAGTTCCTCGGGCACAACCGCGCCGGCAAGAAGGCCGAGGACAAGCTCATGGAGCTGCGCCAGGTGCTGGCCCAGGAGAAGGCAGACGCCGTAGTGCTCACGGTGCCGGAATCGATCAACTGGCTCTTCAACATGCGCGGCCGCGATGTGCCGCACGTGCCGGTGGTGCTGTGCTTCGCCCTGATCCCCCGCGAGGGGCGGCCGACGATCTACCTCAACAAGGAGAAGATCACCCCGGAGATCACCGAGGGGCTGAGCGGCCTCGCCGAGGTGGCGGACGTCTCCACCCTGGTCGCCGCCCTGCGGCAGCTTGGCGCCGCGGACAAGCGGGTGATGATCGACCCGTCGACCGTGCCCGAAGCGGTGGCCAACGCCATCCGCTCGGTGAGCGAAGCCGTGCTGATCGAACGCCGCGACCCCACTGTTCTGCCTAAGGCGAAGAAGAACGATGCCGAGCTCGCCGGCATGCGCGAGGCGCACCGGCTGGACGGTGTGGCGCTCGCCAAGTTCCTGAGCTGGTTCGACGAGGCGGCGCCCAAGGGCGGGCTCGACGAGATCGGCATCGTCGGCGCGCTCGAGAGTTTCCGCCGCGAGGACCCGAGCTGCATCGACGCCAGCTTCGAGACCATCTCCGGCGCCGGCCCGAACGGCGCCATCGTGCACTATCGCGTCGATGAGGGAACGAACCGCAAGCTCAATCCGGGCGAGCTGATGCTGGTGGATTCGGGCGCGCAGTACCTGATGGGCACCACCGACATCACCCGCACGCTGTTCACCGGCTCGGCGACCGCCGAAGAGCGCGACCGCTACACGCGCGTGCTGAAGGGCATGATCGCCATCTCGACGGTGCGCTTCCCGCGCGGCACCACGGGCGCGCAGATCGACGTGCTGGCGCGGCAGTTCCTGTGGGCCGACGGTGTCACCTACAACCACGGCACCGGGCACGGCGTCGGCGCCTTCCTGTCGGTGCACGAGGGGCCAGTAGGGATTTCGCCGCGCTACACGGTGCCTTTCGAGCCGGGCATGATCGTTTCCAACGAGCCGGGCTACTACAAGGAAGGCGGCTTCGGCATCCGCACCGAGAACCTGGTGCACGTGGTGGAGAGCCCGGTCGGGAACGGCTTCCTCGAGTTCGAGACGCTGACCCTGGCGCCGATCGAGACGCGGCTGATCGACCTGACGTTACTGACCGACGCCGAGCGCGCGTGGCTCAACGCTTACCATGCGCGCGTGTGGCACGAGATCGGACCGCTGGTGACGGGGCGTGTGAAGGACTGGCTGCGCCAGGCGACGGCCGCCATCTGAGAGGACGCCCCCTCAGTTCACCCCGAACGGATCGTATTGCAGCAACCAGCTGAGCAACCAGTTCTGCTCGCTGCCCATGGAGGCGATGTCGTCGACCTTCCAGCCGTCCGCCTCGCGCTTCATGGTGATGGCGAGAAGGCTGGTGTGGTCGAAGTTGTGGAAGGTGACGGTGGCGAGCGCCCGGTCTCCGCGGACCACCGGCGGGCCGATATTGAGATCGAGCAGCAGCGCGTGGTCGCCTTCGATGAAGGGATCGAACCCGACGAGATCCGGGGCATTGGGATCGACCTCGGCGCCGGTCTGCGCATCGAGGGACTGGCGCTCGATATTGGTGGCGTAGAGGCCCTTGAGGCGGGCCGAGTAGTATTGCTCTCGATCGCCCGGCGTCTGGCCGGCCGTGTAGGGCGCATAGATGGCTTCGAGCAGTGCCTTCGGGTCGTCGAAGGCGACAGTACTGCCCGCGAGCCCGAGCGCGAGGATCAAACCGAGGATGAGCTGACGCATGTGCTGACCCGCCTTGCTGAACCGGCCCGCTCTAGCGGGCCCTGTGGGCTGAAGATGGGCGGCGGCGCGCCGCAATCAAGGCAGCGGCGCCTCGAGGATATCCAGCAGGTCGTAGCTGTATTCGCCGCCGCTCCAGACATCGTCGATCCGCCAGCCGCCACGCTCCTTGACCAGCAGGTAGCCGAGCTCGTTGGCGGTGCCCAGGTTCTCGAACGTGACCCGCACGACCGCCTTGCCGCCGGCCACGTAGGGTTCGGCGATCTCGAGGTTCTCGATCTGGTAGTCCTGCCCGTTGACGAAAGGGTCGAAATCGATCCGGCCGATCTCGCCATTCGCCTCTTCGGCATCCCGGTCGTAGAGCGCGTTGAGCCGTTCCGAGCGCAGTGGCCGGATGTCCGGCGGGAGTTCGAAATCCGGACCGTAGAAGGCGTAGAGCGCCTCGATCAGGACTTTCGGATCGGTGTAGCTCTGCGCCAGTGCCGGGCTGGCGAGAATGGCGAACAGGCAGGCGGCGAGAATGCGCATGGCGACCTCAGTTGAACCAGAAGGCGTAGCCGATGAGGGCATCGCCGAAGACGCGGTTGGCCTCGCCGAAAGACTGGGCTGAAGCGATCGGACCGTCCTTGAGATAGGGCAGCGCGTCGTAGCCGGTGATCAGCATCACGAGGTCGGTGCGCGTGGCCGTGTCGAAATAGGCCTCGAGGTCGAAGCCCTTCTGGAAGCGCCAGTGCGGGACCAGCAGTGTGCCGTCGAGTATCTGGTCGGCTGTATCCAGCGTCGCCCGCCAAGCAGCCACCTGCGCGTCGGTGATCTTCGCCTCGGGATTCGGCCCGGTCTGACTGGGATTCGGCAGCAACTCGTGATCGTCGTCGGTCTCTGCGAGGATGGCGTCCCAGTTGCGCCGGGAGAGCTCGGTCACGTGCCGGAGGCGAGTGAGGACGCGCCTCAGCCGGTCGGGCTCGACCACCGGCCAGCTCAGTTCGTGGATCAGCGCGAGGGCATCGGCGATGGCGTTGTCGGACTGGGGATCGAGCATCAGCGAGCCGGTTGCCGTGACGAAATCCTGCATCGGCAGCCCGGCGCGCGGGAAGATGCGGTGGAACGTGGCCTGCACCATGCGCTCGAAATTGTGGGCGAGCAGGAAATCGGCCTGCGCGGCCAGCACCTCGGAATAGCCGGCGAGCCAGATGGCATCGGCGCGGTCGAAGCCGATCGTTACCTGCGGCTCCGGTGGCCGGCTCGGCGGCGGTGCGCCCGGATCGGTTGGTCTTGGGATGGTCGCCATGCCCGCTATGGTGCCTACGATCACCCCGATGCTCTCCGCCTCGGTCGCCCGCCCGTCCCCGTCGACATCAATGCGAATCTTCAGCGGCTCGATCGGCACGACGTAGTCACCCGATGCGCCCGCCTCGAGCAGCACGGGCCGGGCTTCGTCGAGGGTGTCGACGAGCTGTTGCAGAAAGGTGCGGAGCTTCTCGTAGGTGAGCGGCTCGGGGTCCGGGTTGACGGGCACCGGCAGGGCAAGCGGGCGGCCCATCATCGGACCGCCGTCGGGGGCGGTGAAACCATGACGATGGAGCGCCTGGGCGAAGCCCTCGACCGCCGTCACGAAACGGATCAGCCCCAGGCCGAACTTGGCCTCCTGGTCGTCGGCAGCAAGGGGTTCGAGCCGGGCGATACCGCCCTCTAGGTCGCCGGAGTAGAGGGCTTCGGCAGCGAGTTCGCCCGCCTCCCCTGCCCGGCTGGGGCTGGTGGCGAAGAGGCCGAGGCAGATGATCAGGCAAAGTCGCTTCAGCATCGCTCGCGCCTCCCTTGCGCGCTTACTTCGCGGCCAGCTCCAGCCATTCGTCCTCGGTGAGGACCGTGATCCCGAGCTCCGTCGCCGTCTTGAGCTTGGAGCCCGCGCCCGGACCGGCAACCACGATGTCGGTGTTCTTGGACACGGACCCGGCCACCTTGGCGCCGAGCCGCTCGGCCATGGCCTTGGCCTCGCCACGGGTGAGCTTTTCGAGGCTGCCGGTGAACACCACCGTCTTGCCTGCGACCTCCGAGTCCGCCGAAACGTTGAGCACATAGGGCTTGGGGTGCACCTCGGCGAGCAGCCGGTCGAGCACCTCGTCGTTCTGCGTGTTGCCGAAGAAGTCGGTCAGCGCCTCGATCACGGTGCCGCCGATGCCGTCGATCGACGGGAACACCGAATGCGGGTCGTCGGGATGGGCCGCCAGTGCCTTGCCGACTTCGATCAGCCGCTCGATGGTGCCGAAATTCTTGGCGAGGGCGGCGGCGGTGGTCTCCCCGATATGCGGGATGCCGAGGGCGAAGAAGAAGCGGTCGAGCTCGGGCTCGCGGCGGGCATCGATGGCGTTGAACAGCTTGTCGAGGCCTTCGTAGGTGCGCTCCTCCGCGGTGAGCACCTTCTTGCGGGTAACGCCCTTGGCCGCCTCGCGCTGCCGGGCCTGCGCTTCGCGCCGCTCGAACAGGGCCTGCTGCACCTCCGGGCGCCGGTCGCGCAGGGTGAAGATGTCGGCAGCGGTCTTCACGAGGCCGGAGTTGAAGAACAGGTCGATGTTCTCGGCCCCCAGTCCTTCGATATCC
>JAEYTN010000589.1 GCA_023433985.1 Pseudomonadota bacterium
AGGTGGTGCTGTTCTTCGTGACCTTCCTGCCGCAGTTCGTCGATGCCCACGACCCGGCGGCCTCGGGCAAGCTGTTCTTCCTCGGCGCCGAGTTCATCCTCATCTCGATCCCACTCGCCATCGCCACCATCTTCGCGGCCGAATGGCTGGCGGCCGCGTTCAAGCGCACCAAGTGGGTGGAGCGGGCGCTGAACTGGAGCTTTGCCGCAATCTTCACGGCCTTCGCGGCCACCATCCTCACCGCGCAGGCGCGGCACTAGGACCGGGGCGATGAACTACTCGCACGCCTTTCATGCCGGCAACTTCGCCGATGTGCTCAAGCACATCATCCTGGTTCGGCTGGTCGAGTATCTGAAGAAGAAAGACGCTGCCTTCCGCGTCATCGATACGCATGCCGGCATCGGCCGCTACGACCTCGGCGGCGAGATCGCGAAGCGCTCGCCCGAATTCGAGGACGGCATCGGCCGGCTGCTGAAGGCCGAGCTGCCGCAGAAGGCGCAGCCGCTGGTCGCACCCTATCTCGACGTGATCCGCGAGCTGAACCCCGATGGTCTCAAGACCTATCCAGGCTCGCCGCTGCTGGTCCGCAAGCTGTTCCGCCCGCAGGACCGGCTCTCCGCCCTGGAGCTTCATCCCGAATACGCCAAGCGGCTCGCCACGCTGTTCGAGGGCGACATCCAGGTGCGGGTGATCCACCTCGACGGCTGGCTGGCGCTCAACGCGCATGTGCCGCCCAAGGAGAAGCGCGGGCTGGTCCTGGTCGACCCGCCCTTCGAGGAAAAGGGCGAGTTCGACCGGCTGGTGGACGGCCTCGTCAAGGCGCACGGCAAGTTCGCGACGGGCGTTTACGCGCTCTGGTATCCGCTCAAGGATACCCGCGCGGTACACGACTTCATCTCGGCGCTGCGCGACTGCGGCATCCCCAAGATGCTGCGTGCCGAGCTCAGTATCCGTCCGGCCTCCAACCCACCGCGGCTCCACGGCACGGGCATGATCCTCGTCAACCCGCCCTTCACGCTCGAAGGCGAGTTGCGCATCCTGCTGCCGGCGCTGGCGCAACTGCTCGGCGACCCCGGCCAGGGCCGGCACAAGCTCGAGTGGCTGCGCGGCGAGGAATAGGACCATCGGTCCACTTGCATCGCCGGGCGGTTCCCGGCACAAGAACCGCCATTCATCCTGGACCCGGTGCAATCCCGGGTGGCTCTTCCGGCCGCCGATCCGCCGGACAACGTCAGGCCGAGCGGCTAAGCTCCGCCCACGTAGTTTCAGATCACCGATGTCGTTTGCTGCCTCGCTCCGCCGGACCTGGTTCGGAAATACTCGTGCCGACATTCTCTCCGGCCTCGTCGTCGCCCTGGCGCTGATCCCCGAGGCCATCGGCTTCTCCGTCATCGCCGGGGTAGACCCGAAGGTCGGGCTCTACGCCTCGGTTGTGATTGCCACGGTGATCGCCTTTGTCGGCGGTCGCCCCGCGATGATCTCGGCGGCGACCGCCGCGACCGCCGTGCTGATGACCACGCTCGTGCGCGACCACGGCATCCAGTACCTGTTCGCCGCGACCATCCTGATGGGCGTGTTCCAGATCGTCGCCAGCTGGCTGAAGCTGGCGCGGCTGATGCGCTTCGTCTCGCAGTCGGTGATGACCGGCTTCGTCAATGCGCTCGCAATCCTGATCTTTCTCGCACAGCTGCCGCAGCTGATCGGGGTGACGCCCGCGACCTACCCGCTGATCGGGGTCGGGCTCGCCATCATCTACCTGTTCCCGCTGGTGACGAAGGCCATCCCCGCGCCGCTCGTGGCGATCGTGGTGGTGACGATCGTCTCGGTCTTGCTCGGGCTCGACGTGCGCACCGTGGCCGACCTCGGCGAGCTGCCGAGCACGCTGCCGGTCTTCGCCCTGCCCGAAGTGCCGCTCAACCTCGATACGCTCCGCATCATCGCGCCCATCGCGCTGACGCTGGCGGCGGTGGGGCTGCTGGAATCGCTGCTGACGGCGCAGATCGTCGACGAGATGACCGACACCACCTCGAACAAGCATCGCGAGACCGCCGGCCAGGGCATTGCCAACATCGCCTCGGGCCTGTTCGGCGGCATGGGCGGCTGCGCCATGATCGGGCAGTCGGTGATCAACGTCAGTTCGGGCGCCCGCGGGCGTCTCTCGACGCTGGTGGCCGGGCTGTTCCTGCTGGTGCTGCTGGTGCTGCTGCAGGACCTGCTCGCCATCGTACCGGTGGCGGCGCTGACGGCCGTAATGATCATGGTGTCGATCAACACCTTTTCGTGGCAGTCGCTCGCCAACCTCCGCCGCAACCCGGTCCCGTCGTCGGTGGTCATGCTGGTGACGGTGGTGACCGTGGTGGTGACCCGCGACCTGTCGCTCGGCGTGCTCGCAGGCGTGCTGCTGTCGGGCGTGTTCTTCGCCGGCAAGGTGTCGCGGCTGAGCCGCGTCTCTTCCGGGCTCAGCGCCGACGGCAAGACCCGCACCTACCGGGTCGAAGGCCAGGTGTTCTTCGCTTCGGCCGGCGCCTTCACCGAGTCGATCGACCTCGCCGAGCCGCTGGAGCGGCTGGTCATCGACGTGCACGGCGCGCATTTCTGGGACATCTCGGCTGTGGCCGCGCTCGACAAGGTCGTGCTGAAGGCACGCCGGCACGGCATGGCGGTCGAGGTGATCGGCCTCAACGAGGCAAGCGCCACCATGGTCGAGCGCTTCGCGACGCACGACAAGGACGCGCCGGCGCCCGCCGCGGGTCACTGAGGATTTAGCGCCGGATGAGGTCGAAGGTGAAGACCGACATGGCCTCCTCGCTGTCGCCCGCGCCCATCACCTTGCGGTAGACGCCGAGCGCCGGGCCGTTGTCGTGCTCGGTACCAAGCCACGCCTCGCGGCAACCCATCGCCTTCGCTTCGGCGAGGATGGCCGCCATCAGGCGGGTGGCGATGCCGCGGCGCAGGTAGCTGTCGGCTACCCCGACCTCGTTGACGAAGAAATCCTCGTCCTTGTCGGGATGGAAATGGGTGAAGCCCGTCGCCATGCCGACCACCAGGTCGCCGTCGAGCGCCACGACGATGCGGTAGTTCTCCGTGGCGAGGAAGCGCACGACGAGGTCGGGGCGCACGGGCTCGTCGAACACGCCCTCGGCCACGTTGCCGAGCACCGCCTCGTCGCCCGGCACGAGCCGCTTGAGGGTGATGGTCATGGCGTCCTCCCTTGTGGCACAGGATCTGCGCGGATAGGTGTAGTGCCCCTGCCCCGCTGCCTTCAAGCCGACCTCCCGGATCAGCACAGTGTCCTTCAGTTCCAGCCTTGCGCTGTTCAAGGTCCCCTCCTTCACGCCCGCCCTGCTGGCGGTGCTGCTGTCGACCCTCGCCGAGTCCATTGCCGGCAGCTACATGGCGCTGCTGGCGGTCGAGAAGATCGGCATGGGCCCGCTGGCGCTGAGCGCCTTCCTGACCCTGTCGGCGATCTCCGGCATCGCCGTCACCACGGTGTTCGGCCACCTGCATGACAGAAAGCCCATCCTCTGGCCGCTGCTGGTGGCCCTGGGTGCCAAGATTCTCGGCTACGGGTTCTGCGCGCTCCTGACCGAGACGTGGATGCTGCTGCTCGTCGCCTTCGTGCTGTTCGGGCTGAGCTCGGCCTCCTACGCGCTGCTCTTCGCCATGGCCAAGGGCTACCTCGACCGCATCGGCGGCGAGACCGTGTCGCGCGGCATGGCGAGCCTGCGGATGACCTCGTCGCTGAGCTGGGCCATCGGGCCGGCCATGGGCGCGGGACTCGTGTCGCTCTGGAGCTTCGAGGGCGTCTATGCCGGCGCTGCGCTGCTCGGCGTGCTGGCGCTCGTCGTGGTGCTCGCGAGCCGGATCAAGGTGGTGCCGGCCGATACGGCGGAACGGCAGCAGATCACGCTCGACGTGGTGCGGGCCGCGGCTCCGGCCGTGGTGGCGATGACGGCCTTCCATACCGTAATGTTCATGGGGTCGAACGCCATGTCCATCGTGGTGGTGCGCGAGCTTGGCAGCGCCACCGACGTCGGCCTGCTGTTCAGCCTCTGCGCGGCGGTCGAAGTGCTGGTGATGGGGTTGTTCGTGGTGCGGCCGATGCGGCGGGCCAGCGTGCCGCTGCTCGCGCTCGGCTTTGCCCTGTTCGCCGGGTACTTCGCCATGGCCCTGCTCTGGCCGACGCTGCTGTCGCTCTACCTGGGGCAGATTCCGCGCGCCGCGGCCATCGGCATCCTGTCGGTGGTCGGCATGCACTATGTGCAGGAGCTGCTGCCGGGCCGTGCCGGCGTGGCCTCGGCGCTGTTCGGCAACACGATGAGCGCCGGTTTTCTCCTGTCGGGGCTCGGCACCGGAATCTGGGCCGAAGCCTTCGGCTACTGGTCGCTGTTCGGTGTCTGCGCCGTGCTGTGCCTGATCGGCGGCGCGGTGCTATTCTGGCCCGTGGCGCGGAAGGTAAGTGCCTGATGTTCCACGTGGAACATCACCGAAGCCACATTTCTGACGCAGAAAGGACATGAAGCTGAACGCCGTCTGAACGGATGTTCAGGCGGTCAGCGCGTCGCGCTCTTTCTTGGTGAGCCGCTCGGTTTCCGACTTCAGCTGGCCGCAGGCGGCAAGGATGTCGCGGCCGCGCGGCGTGCGCACCGGCGAGGCGTAGCCGGCGCGGTTGACGATGTCGGCGAACTTCTCGATGCGCGACGAACTAGAGCAATCGTAGTTGGTGCCCGGCCACGGGTTGAACGGGATCAGGTTGATCTTGGCCGGGATGCCAGCCAGCAGCCGCACCAGCTCGCGCGCGTCGGCGTCGGAATCGTTGATGTCCTTGAGCATCACGTATTCGAAGGTGATGCGCTTGGCGTTCGACAGGCCAGGATAGTCGCGGCAGGCCTGGATCAGCTCCTTGAGCGGATACTTCTTGTTGATCGGCACGAGGATATCGCGCAGGTCGTCGCGCACCGCATGCAGCGAGATGGCGAGCATGACGCCGATCTCCCGCCCGGTCGGCTCGATATAGGGCACGACGCCCGAGGTGGAGAGCGTGATGCGGCGCTTGGAAAGCGAAATGCCCGCCTCGTCCGACGCGATCAGCAGCGCCTGCTTGACGTTGTCGTAGTTGTAGAGCGGCTCGCCCATGCCCATCATCACCACATTGGTGATGGCGCGGCTGTCGCCCTCGGAGCCTCCCGAACCGCGCGGCGCCGGCACGAGGCCGCCATCGTTGGGGCGCACGCCGCCGGGAAAATCGCCCAGCCGCTCGCGCGCCATGAGGATCTGGCCGAGGATTTCGCCCGCCGTGAGGTTGCGGACCAGTTTCTGCGTGCCGGTATGGCAGAACGAGCAGGTGAGCGTGCAGCCGACCTGCGAGGAGACGCAGAGCGTGCCCCGGTCTTCCTCGGGGATGTAGACGGTCTCGACCTCGACCGGCGGCAGCAGTGGGTTCTTGGGGTCGCGGAAGCGGAACAGCCACTTGCGGGTGCCGTCCATCGAGATCTGCTCGGAGACGATCTCGGGGCGATCCAGCAGGAAAGTATCGGCGAGCTTCTGCCGGAACCCTTTCTGGATGTTGCTCATCCGGTCGAAGTCGGTGACGCCGTTGTGGTAGATCCAGTTCCACAGCTGCGAGGCGCGCATCTTCGCCTCGCGCTCGTCCAGCCCGATGCCCATCAGGGTGTCGCGCAGCTCCGGCTTCATCAGCCCGACCAGCGACATCCGCCCGGATTTCGGCCGGTCGGCATGGCTGTGGTAGTCGAGGTCGAGCGCAATGGACATGGAGCGGGCGGTTTTCTCAGCGGGCGCGTAGGAGGCGGCTGATAACATAGGTGCGCTTGCCGCGCAAAGAAGCCCGCTTCAGACCAGCCCTGCACTCAGCCGGTGCATTCGCCTTCAAGTGCGCGTGAAGCGGCGGTGGCGCCCGACAGCGAGAAGGTCTCGGAGACCTTGATCCCCTTGTCGGACGTGCCCTCGATGATGACCTCGGAGCCGGCCCGGAGCGCACTGGCCAGCGCCTCGTTCTGGCTGGGGTTAAGCAACCAGGCGGCATCCCGCGAGGTGAACAGCTCGAACGTCTGGCCGCTCACGGTGACGGTCGCCGGCGTATCGGGGGCAAAGGTGTAGCCGACGACGACGTTGAGTTCGTTGCGCACCCCCAGCGACGGCCGGTGCGTCAGGTAGAGAAAGGCCTCTGTGAAACCGTCGGGCTGCGGTGTGACCTCGGTGGGCCGGGTGAGCGCGAAGCATACCGGGCCGGTCTGCTCGGTGGCCGAATAGGCCGACCAGGAGCGGAACTCGCCGATCATCTTCACCTGCTGGGCGAACGCGGGCGCGACCGAAAGCAGGGTGACGGCGGTGACCGCGGCGGCAAGTTTCATCTGGGGCCTCATTGCTCGAGCCTTGCTAGCAGGACCCGAGCCCTGCTGGAACCCCGAACGCGCGGGGCACCCATGAGGTTCAGCTGCGGCTCGGCCATGGCGCCTGCCTCAGGCGCAGGCCTTGGCGATCTCGTTGAGCGCGGCCGTCACGCCGGACAGGTTGTAGTTGTCCGTCATGTTGTTGCCCTTCTGCGAGGTGCCCTTGACGACGAGCTTGCTGCCCGCCTTCAGCGCCTCGACGAAGGCCGGCTCGTCCGCCTCGACCGCGAGCCAGGCGGCCTCGCCCTCGGTGACCATCGGGTAGGCCTTGCCGTCGATGGTGGCCGTCACGTTGGCGTTGGCGGGATGGAACGGGTAGCCGACCAGGGTCTGCACCTCGTTCTTGGTGCCCAGGCCCTTGCGGTTGATGATCAGGAAGTGGATCGGGCTGCGCTTCACCGGCGCGCCCTTGACCTCCTGCGGGGTCCAGCTTTCGGGAGCCGCCGAGATGTAGCACATGGGGCCGTTGGCGTCGGCGCCGCTCCAGGCGGTCCACGCCTTGAACGTGCCCAGCTGCTTGATTTCCTGCGCGGCGGCGGGCGCCGCCAGCGCCACGAGAGCCACCAGGCAGAGCCCAATTCGAGATGATGTCATCGCCCAACATCCTTCGTGAAGTTTGCGCAACCGACACCCCGGCATTCTGCCACCAGCATGGTTACCAAGCTCTCAAGGGGGCGCGCATTTGAATTAAGTCGCGACCTTAGCGGCAAACATGACGGCAATTTGGCGCGCCGGAACGGCCTGTGTCCTATCTGGACCGCCATGATGAACGAACTATTAACGCGACCCTACGCGGCGAGCTGGTAGGCCTGCTCGACCAGGTAGGGCCCGCCCCCCACCGAATCCTTTGACGAGAAGAGCACGAAGCGCCGCACCGGGAACTCGAGCGGCATGAAGCGGCCCGCCCCCGCGATGAACTGCGCCACCTCGCCCGCCGACACCCCGCGCAGCCGCGCCAGCGCCACGTGTGGCACGAATTTCCGGCCTTCCGGGGCCAGGCCGCAGCGTTGCAGCACCCGCTCGTGCGCCGCCTGCAGCCGCACCAGCGCGGCGTTGTTCTCCACCCCCGCGAACAGCGCCCGCGGCTTGTCGCCGCCGAACGAGCCGAGGTGGTCGAGCTTCACCGTGAAGCTGTCCGAACCGATCAGGCGGTCCAGCATGTCGCTGACGTCGCTCGCGACGTGGTGATCCACATCGCCGATGAAGCGCAAGGTAATGTGATAGTTCTCGGCGTCGATCCAGCGGGCGCCGAACAGGCCGCCGCGCTTCAGCGACAGCGCCAGCCCCACTTCGTAGGGCACCTCGATCCCGGTAAAGAGCCTGGGCATTCGACCCTCCCTTTGCCGCCGCACTAGCGGGTGATTCGAAACTCACCCATGCCGACCGTATCCATGCGACGTTGCGCCTGCAAGAACGCGGCGCGGCTCCGTCGGTCCGTTAGTAGCATAATAGTCCAGCAGATCGCCCTAACGCCTTGGGGCGCTGCGACATTACGGATTCGCAAGGCTGGCCCCGACCCCTTGTACTGAAAGCGCGGACGCCTCATATTCCATGCCGGACGGCGACGGACGCACCAGAACGCTCCGCGAGTGACCGTCGCCAGGAAAGGGAATTTCAGAATGGCTGAATTCGACAGACCGACTATCGCCGCTGCGCGGGCCGGAACCGCCGCGGCCATCGACGAGGGCCTGCGGAGCTATATGCTCAAGGTCTACAACTACATGGGCATTGGCCTTGTGGTGACGGGCCTCGTGGCCTGGTTCGCCAACCAGGCGGCGACCACCACGGACCCCGCCGCCGCCGCGGCCCAGCTGCAGAACGGCGAGCTGCTGACCCAGTGGGGCGTGCTGCTCTACACCAGCCCGCTGATGTGGGTGTTCGCGCTCGCGCCGCTGGCTTTCGTGCTGGTGCTGAGCTTTGGCATCAACAAGCTGAGCGTCGGCGCGGCACAGGCCACCTTCTGGGCCTTCGCGGCCATCATGGGCCTGTCGCTGTCGTCGATCTTCATGGTCTATACCGATGCCTCGATCGCCAAGGTGTTCTTCATCACCGCCGCGACCTTCGGTGCCATGAGCCTCTACGGCTACACCACCAAGCGTGACCTCACGAGCATAGGCAACTTTCTGATCATGGGCCTGATCGGCCTGATCATCGCCTCGATCGTGAACATCTTCCTTGCGTCCTCGATGCTCGACTTCGCCATCTCGGCGATCGGTGTCCTGGTTTTCGTCGGCCTCACCGCCTACGACACGCAGAAGATCA
>JAEYTN010000261.1 GCA_023433985.1 Pseudomonadota bacterium
GATTTCGACGGTGGACTGGGGGGCGTCGTAGCCGACGCCGTTGGCGAGGCGGCCATCGCGGATCGGGTAGTTGGCGAGGACGATGGCGACGCGGCGCTCGGCGCATTGGGTGCAGCGGAGGGTGGTCCAGTTCTTCGCCAGTGTTACCGCGCGGCGAATGCCGTCCGGGTCGGGGGCGTAGGCGGTGAGCGGACACTGGGTGCGTTCGTGCCAGACGGCTTCCCGCTTGTGGCCGACGAGGAGCATGCCGTGGCGGCCGTCGAGCTCGGGGAGGACCACCTGCATGGCAAGGTCCTTGGCCGTGAGGCCCTGCGGGTCGGCGGCCCATTGCGCCTCGGGCCGGCCGGACTGGATGAGCTGGATAACGGGGGCGTCGGTGCCGGCGAAGGGGTTCTGGCCGGGGTCGAGACAGTCGAGGCCAAGGGCGAAGCCGGTGAGATTGAGGATGACTTCGGGCGGGCGCTCGGCGAAGGCGCGCTGGACGAAGCGGAGGCAGGCGCCTTCCTTGAGGGTCGAGATGACGAGCGGGACGGGGTTGAGGTTTTGGGCTTCGAGCTCGGCGATCAGAGCCTCGAGCGTGGCGGTGCCGGCGCCTTCGAGGGCGGCGCGATAGAAGAGGACGGGGACGTTCGGGTTCGGGCTAGGGGGGAGTGCGTCGGTGAGGCCGAGGCGTGGATGCCAGAGGCCGAAGCGGGGGAAGGGTTTGACTTCAACGCCGGCCGGGACGGCCCCTCCCCTACGCTCCCCATGAAGGGGAGGGTGAAGCGGGGTCTCATTGGCGAGCGCGAGGAACGTGGCGAGGAGGGTGTCGGCGTTGTCGGGGCCGCCGGCGGTGAAGAGGGCGTGGAGGCGGGCCCAAGCTTCGGGCGCGATGGTCGAGCGCTGCTGGAGGATGGGATCGGGGGTGGCGTCGCCGGGGAGGATGGCGAGTTTGGGGCCGCCGGCCATCGCGAGTGCCGAGAGTTCGTCAACGCCGTAGGGCCAATAGGCGGGGCCGCCGAGGAGGCGGACGACGACGAGTTTTGCGTGGCGGACGGTCTGGTCGAGCCACATGTCGACGCTGAGATTGTGGCCTAGCCGCAGGAGGTTGGCGAGGCGGAGATCGGAACCCCCTGCCCTGTCGGCCGCGGCGGCGAGCATCGTCAGCTCGCTGTCGGCGGCCGAGGCGAAGACGACCTCGGCGGGGGTCTGGCCGAGGTCGATGGCCTCGCCATCCTGCTGGAGGGCGCTGGCCTGCGCCGCGAGGAGGTGCATCAGGCTGCGGCGCGCGCCGCCTGCCTCAGGCTCGCCGCGATGGCGTCGCGGTTCAGCGGGCTCTCGCCGATGACGACGAGGGCGGTGTCGCGGGGCTCGCCGGGCTTCCAGGGGCGGTCGAAATAGGCGGTGACGCGGGGGCCGACGGCCTGGATGGCGAGGCGGGCGGCAGCGCCGGGCAGGGCGGCGAAGCCTTTCAAACGCAGTACATCGTGGGCGCGGATCGTCTCCTCGATGACCATGAGGAGGTGGTCCTTGCTCTGCACGCCGTCGAGCTTGACCGAGAAGGAGTCGAAGTCGTCGTGCTCGTGGCCTTCGCCGCCGTGTTCCAGCTCGTGGTGGCTTTCGCGGCCGACGAGGTTGTCTTCGGTCGAGAGCCCCATGCCGAGGAGCGCCGCGACATCGACATGGCCGTTGCGGGCGCGGACGATACCGGTACCGGGGCGCATCTCGGCCTTGAGGTGGCTCTCGATGGTGTCGAGCGCGCTGTCGGCGACGAGATCGGCCTTGTTGAGGATGACCATGTCGGCGGCGATGAGCTGGTCCTCGAACAGCTCGCCCAGCGGCGTTTCGTGGTCGAGCATGTCGTCGGCGGAGCGGAGCGCATCGACGGCCGCCTCGTCGTTGGCGAAGCGGCCTTCGCTCAGCGCCGCGGCGTCCGCCACGGTGACGACGCCGTCGATGGTGACCGCGGACTTGATCTCGGGCCAGTTGAAGGCGCGGATCAGCGGCTGGGGCAAAGCGAGGCCGGAGGTCTCGATGACGATGTGGTCGGGCCGGTCCTCGCGGGCGAGAAGCTGCTGCATGGTGGGGATGAACTCGTCGGCGACGGTGCAGCAGATGCAGCCGTTGCTCAGCTCGATCATATCCTCCTCACGGCAGGTCTCGTCGCCGCAGCCGGCGAGGATTTCCTTGTCTACGCCGAGTTCGCCGAACTCGTTGATGATGAGCGCGATGCGCTTGCCCTGCGCGTGGGCGAGGAGGTGGCGGACGAGCGTGGTCTTGCCGGCGCCGAGGAAGCCGGTGATGACGGTGACGGGGATCTTTTCCGTGTTCATGCGTGGGCTCCCTTGAGGGCGAAGGCGGGCAGGCGGGCGAAGCGTTCGCTGAGCCAGCCGAGCAGTGGGCCGGCGATCAGCCAGAAGACGGCGCCGGCAAAGAGCGAGTTGGCGGCAAAGGCGGTGGCAAGGTGGGCCGGAACGGCGGAGGCGTGCCCGCCAGAAACCTGAGGCGCGCCAACCATATGCGGGGCGAGGATCAGCACGGCGGCGATGACGATGCCGGTCCAGTTCCTGAGCTTCGCGATGGCGAGGAGGCCGGCGCCGGTCGCGACGGCAGTGGCAACCCACCAGGTTTGTCGCGCGCCGAGATCGGCGGCGGGCATGCCGGGCAGCTCCGGCGGCAGGCCGAAGGCGGGGGCGAGTTGCAGCGCGAGGAAGCCGCCGAGGCCCCAGATCACGCCGTTCCTCGCGGTAATCTCGAGGCCGGCGAGCACCGAGACGGCGGCCAGCAGCATGGCGAAGCCGATCGAGCCGAGGACGTTCGCAAGCACCGTGTAGAAGACGCGCTCGGCGCCATCCTGCGGCGCCCAGGCTTCGGCGTCATGCTCGTGGGCCGGGGTCGCGGTGTCGTGGGCGTGAGCCGGGACGGCAGCTTCGTGGGTGTGAGCCTCGGCGGATTCGCCTGCGTTCTCAAAGGTTTCGGCCGCCAGGATGAGCGGGGCGACACGCCATTGCTGGATGGCGCTCATGGCAAGCCCGGCTGCGAGTCCGGCAAGGACCGCAGCGAAGAAGATTCGCTGGAAGAGTTTCATCTGTGTCTCGTTGGCTCTGAGGCGCTGCCGTCAGTGGCAGGGAAAGCCGAGGGCGTGGCGGGTATCGTGGGCGCCATTGTGGATGGCCATGTCGCTGGCAAAGCCGACGCCGCCTACCAGGACGACACCGATGAACAGAGCCAGCACACCGGCGACCAGCCGCTGCGAGATAGTAAATGAACGTTCGTTTACTGCGATTTGCGTATTCATGGACCTGCACCCTCCGTGCGGATGAAATTGGGCTCTGCGCCCGGTTGCACGCTGGCAGGTCTCCTGGCTCACGGGTCACCGCGCTGTTCCACCTTCCCGGCCGGAACTCCCGGCCAGTGGTATTCGGAACGCGCTCACCGCTTACAGTTGCGGGGGCAGCCACGGATTTGGTCCCTGATGGGTACGCCGCACCGTGTTCCCTTT
>JAEYTN010000609.1 GCA_023433985.1 Pseudomonadota bacterium
CTACGAGGTGAAGCTTGGCACCTTCGCCCGGGCGCTCGACCCGGCGACCTCCTCCTTCACCGAGTTCAAGGGCTACGTCGCGACGCTCGATCCCAGGCGGCATCCCAAGGTCGCGATGTTCTGCACCGGTGGCATCCGTTGCGAGAAGGCCTCGGCCTACATGCTGTCGCAGGGGTTTTCCGAGGTGTTCCATCTCAAGGGCGGCATCCTCAAATACCTCGAAGCCGTGCCGGCGGAGGAGTCGCGCTTTGCCGGCGAGTGCTTCGTGTTCGACGAGCGCGTGTCGGTGGTGCACGGGCTCGCTGAGGGCGAAGCCATCCTCTGCCGCGCCTGCCGCGAACCCATGATGCCGGAGGACGCGGTGGGTACGCTCTGCCGCGACTGCGCCGAGGCAGCGCCGGAGGGCGCAGCCGAACGCGAACGACAGATGGACCTGGCCCGGGCGCGCGGCGAGGCGCACCTGGGGGACGATGCGGTCGCAGTCGCGGCGCGGAACAAGGCGAAGAAGCTGGCGCTGAAGGAACGGTCGCGGGCACGGCAAAGCGGTCCCTGAGACCACCCCGATGTCCCTTGCCCGCCACCCGGCATCACCATATCCAATGTGACAGCGCCCAATCCGCCCCGTCGCATAAGCCGGATCGATCCATGGACCTCGACCAGATCAGAACGTTCGACCGGATCGCGCAGGACCGGTCGTTCACCAAGGCGGCGGCGAAGCTGAACGTCACGCAGGCCACGGTTTCGATGCGCATGCGGGCGCTCGAGGAACAGCTGGGCGTGGCGCTGTTCCATCGCGGGCGCGCGATCACGCTCACCGACCAGGGCATGACCTTCCTGCCCTATGCGCGGCGCATCCTCTCGGCGGCGCAGGAGGCCAGGGAGGCGCTGCGGCGGTCGGAGCGCGGGCGGGTGTCGATCGGCTCGCTGCGCTCGCTGGTGACGCCGCTGCTCACCGAGTCGCTGCTGCGCTTTCAGGAGAAGTATCCGTCGGTCGACGTGGTGATCCACGAGGGGCGGCAGAACCAGATCACCACCATGCTGCACGAGCGGGAGATCGAGCTCGGGGTGCTGTGCTGGCCCAACCTCGATCCGCTGATCACCGACCTCGAGCCCCTGCTGGTGATGCGCGAGCGGGTGCCGTTCGTCACGACGCCGGCCATTGCCGCCGAGCTCGGCCCCAACCCGCGCATCGACGAGGTGCTGAAGCGGGTGCCGCGGCTGATCTCGATCGCCTGGTGGCAGGTCTATCCCGACCCGGCAGTGGCGCTGTTCCGGCGCGCCGCGGTGTCGGTGGAGCTGCCGACCGGGCCGGCGCGGCGGCTCGCCACCAAGGGCGAGGGAGTCGGCTTCTTCGTGATGAGCGCCGTGGCGGCCGATCTCGCCGAGGGCCGGCTGGCCGAGATCCACCCGGTCGATGTCGACCCCATCCACCGCGACATCGCCATGGTGGTGCGCCACAAGGGCGTGCTGGAGCGCGAGATGCTGCGCGACTTCGCCGCCGAGATCGCGGCCGAGTGCCAACGCGCCGGCACCATCCTCGACAGCTCGATCCTGCTCCCGGCCGCCAACGCTGCCTAGCCGGGCCCTCCAAAGCCTCGACAGTCCGGAACGCCCGCGCTAGAAGCGGCGTCAGCCAATCCACACCACCCACGGAGCCTGCCGAACCATGGAACCGAACAACCTCGTGACGATCTTCGGGGGCTCGGGTTTTGTCGGCACCCAGGTCGTGCAGTTGCTCGCCCGGGCCGGCTACCGGGTGCGCGTCGCGGTGCGCCGCCCCGACCTCGCCGGCCACGTGAAGCCGCTCGGCAATGTCGGGCAGGTGATGCCGATCCAGGCCAATGTGCGCAACCTCGAATCCGTGCAGCGCGCCGTCCGGGGCGCCGGCACGGTGATCAACCTCGTCGGCATCGGCCACGAGGCGGGCCGGCAGCGCTTCCGCGCCGTACACACGATGGGTGCCCGCAACGTCGCCGAAGCGGCGCGGCAGGCGGGCGTGACGACGCTGGTGCACATGTCGGCGCTGGGCGCCGACCCCGAGAGCCCCTCGGCCTATGCGCGCTCCAAGGCGCTGGGCGAGGCCGAAGTGCAGGCGGCGTTCAGGAACGCCATCATCATCCGCCCCTCCATCATCTTCGGGCAGGACGACACCTTCTTCAACAAGCACGGCTCGCTCGCCCGCTTCCTGCCGGTACTGCCGGTGATCGGCGCCAAGGCGAAGGCGCAGCCGATCTATGTCGGCGACGTGGCCGAAGCCTTCCTCGGCGCGGTCCAGGGCAAGGTGAAGCCGGGCCGGGTCTACGAGCTCGGCGGGCCCGAGACCGAGACGCAGCTGCAGCTGGTGCAGCGCGTGATGGCCGAGACGCAGCGCCGCAACCTGCTGCTGCCGATACCGGCGGGGCTCGGCAAGCTGCTCGCCCTGCCCTTCGCCTTCCTGCCCTGGGCGCCACTGCTCACCGCCGACCAGGTGGAACTGCTGCAGATCGACAACGTCGTTTCCGAGGCCGCCCGGAAGGACAAGCGCACGCTCGCGGCTTTCGGCGTGCAGCCCACCGCGATGGATGCGATCCTCGAGAGCTACCTGTGGCGGTTCATGAAGAACGGCCAGTTCGACCGCCAGGCAGCCTGAACCGAACCGCACGGCCACCTCCATTGCCGGAATGGTTAGCGGAGCCTTGCCGCAACCGCACGGTTTTGCACGAGCGGAAAACGAAAAGGTGAGCCTTTTGCCGTAAATATCGGGAGACGGGCAGGACGCCCGCGCCTTTGATCCCGAGAAGAGCTTGCCCGTGCTGCGGCGGACCCAACGCATAGTCCTGAGGGACGACGACGAAACCCCGGAGACGCCATTCGTGGCCGAGCCCGCCATTGCGACCGGCCCGGCGCCGGATCGGCGCAACCTCGAGCAGTGGCTCGCCGAGGTGGAACGCGCCGGCGAACAGCAAAAGAGCGAGAAGAAGGGCCTCGAGGCCCTGCGCGCCGAAGTGCAGCGCACGCTGGTGACCAGCGACGGCGAAGTGATTTCCGGCCCCGGACAGGTCTGGCGCGGGCTGCTGAAGCCGTCGCGGCTGGCGCTGCTCGCGGTGGCGCTGGTTGCCGGTGGCGTTGCCGCCTATTTCGCCGCGACGACGAACGAACAGCCCGACACGATCGTCGCGGCACCCGTGCCGGCCATCGAGCAGCCGCAGGCCGAGCCCGTTCCGCCGCCGGCGGCGCCGCTCTTCCAGATCCTCGTCGCCAGGCACGCGATCGCGCTCGGCGACCGGCTCACCGCCGAAAACGTCGAGTGGAAGAGCTGGCCCGAGGACGCCCTGCGCGACGACTACATCACCGAGGCCGCCAAGCCCGAAGCCGTCGAGCAGATGGCCGGGGCGATCGCGCGCTTCGAGTTCTTCCCCGGCGAGCCGATCCGCGGCGCCAAGCTGGCGACGCCGGGCGACGGCTACCTTTCGGCCGTGCTCGAGCCCGGCCAGCTGGGCGTCGCGATCCAGGTGATGCCGGACGTGGCGGCCGGCGGCTTCATCCAGCCCAACGACCATGTCGACGTGATCCTGACCCAGGCGGTCGGCGGCCGGCAGGTGGCGGACACGGTGCTCAGCAACGTGCGCGTGCTGGCCGTCGCACACCGGCTCGGCGATGTGGGCAATCGCGCCTACTGGGACGAGAGCCCGGTGCGTCCGCCCGAGGAAGGCACCGCGCCGGCGGCGTTCGGGGAACCGGTCATCGCCACGCTGGCGCTCGACAGCGAGCAGGCCGAGATCATCACCGCGGCGCGCAATGCCGGGGTGCTCAGCCTCGCGCTCCGTTCGATCAGCGATTTCGGGGCGCCCCGGGCGGATAATTTCGGGGAGCTGACGGCCAACCAGCGCATCCGGCAGACGAGCCCGTTCTGGGTCAACTGACCCGTGGCCGATCACCTCGCGGCCACGGCGCGTTAAGCCGCCATTGACCATGCGCTGCTATCGTCGACAGCGGACCCTCCAGGATAAAGAGCTTCCGATTTGACCGCGCGCCGACCAAGTCCACGCTTTGCCCTCGCGCAGCGGCTGCTGGCCCTGCTGCTGATGCTGGCGACGCTCAGCCTCGCCGCTCCGGCGCTGGCGCAGACGGTGACGTACGATCTGGCCACCACCTCGGTGATGCGCATCAACCTGCCGGTCAGCCAGGCGGTAACGGTGGTGATCTCGCAGCCGGTGGGCAAGATCGTCGCCGCGGACCCGACGATCGCCGACGCGCAGCCGATCACCGACCGCTCGGTGTACCTGGTCGGCCGCGGCTTCGGCACGACGACGGTCAACCTCTTCTCCGAGGACGGCAAGCCGGTGGGCCTGCTCGCGGTGGAAGTGGGAGCCGATACGGCAGATATCGCAGGCTCGATCCGGGCCGCGGTGCCGAGCGCCAAGGTCACGGTGTCGAGCGTCAACGGCCGCGTGCGGCTCGGCGGCACCGTCCCCGACACCGAGAGCATGGAGAAGGTGCTGGCGGTGGTAGCCCAGTATGGCAGCCCGCAGATCATCAACACCATGACGCTGGTGGGCGGGCAGCAGGTGAACCTCGAGGTCCGCATCCTCGAAGCCCAGCGCGACGCCGGCCGCGAACTCGGCGTCGAGTGGCATGGCGGCTTCTCCAAGTTCATGACCGGAATCATCTCGGGCAATTTCGATGTCGCCGCGACGATCAGCGCACTCGAAACCAAGGCACTGGTCCGCACGCTGGCAGAGCCGAACCTGACGACGCTCTCCGGCGTCAAGGCGAGCTTCCTCGCCGGCGGCGAGGTGCCGATCCGCACCACCGACCAGAACGGCACCGTGGGGCTGCAGTACCGGCAGTTCGGTGTGTTGCTCGGCTTCACGCCGCAGGTGCTCGACAACCAGCGCATCCAGATCCACCTGCAGCCCGAAGTCAGCGGCCTCAACGGCTTCACGGCCGGCAACGACCCGATCTTCAACACCCGCACGCTCGATGCGACGGTGGAGCTCAGGGACGGGCAGAGCTTCGCGGTGGCGGGCCTCCTGCAGAACGACACCCGGCTCAACCAGGAGCAGCTGCCGTGGATCGGCGACGTGCCGATCCTGGGCTCGCTGTTCCGTTCCTCGAGCTACAAGAAGCACGATACCGAGCTGGTGGTGATCGTGACGCCGCGGCTGGTGCAGCCGCTGACGCCGGGCCAGGTGGCGGCGACGCCGCTCGACCAGACGCGGCCGGCGAACGATTTCGAGTTCTTCGCGATCGGCCAGATGGAAGTCACGCCCAAGATGATCAAGAACTTCCAGACCGGCGAGGGCGTGATCGGGCCCTACGGCTACATCATCGACCTGGGGGACGGGAAATGAGCCGCATCGCCCTGATCCTCGGCGCCACCGCAACGGCGCTTGCGCTCGCCGGTTGCGCCTACGACTACGTGCAGCGCACCGACAAGGTCGGCTACAGCCATGGCGATGCGGTGAAGGCCAACCTCGCGGCGCAGACGATCGACCCGGCGCGGGACTCCGCCTACTCCACCAAGGGGCTGGGCAAGAACGGCCATATCGACCCCGAAGCGCAGCCGGCGGCAGGCGGCGCGGCGCGGTAGCGCCTGGGGAAACGGCCAGCCGGATCAGGCCCGGTTGGCGGCTGCCGCGTTCTGCAGGATCTGGATGTTGTTGGCGACCACGATGTTCTCGGGGTCGAGCGCGCGGGCCTTCCTGAAATTGGTCAGGGCCGCGTTGACGTTGCCGCGCAGCATATAGGAATAGCCGACATTGTTGTAATACTGCGCCGTACCGCCGGTGATCTTGTAGAGCGAGGCATAGACGCGGTCGGAGAGGTCGAAGCGGCCGAGCCGGTCGTAGGAGGCGCTCAGCCCCACATAACCCTCGGCGCTCCTAGGATCGAGCTCAACCGCCCGCTTGTAAAGTGCGGCGGAGTGGCCGAAGTCGTTGTTGCGGAAATGGCCGCGCGCTTCGCGCAGGGCCCGGTCGGCGGTGTAGTCGCCGATGCCGTCGATCTCGGCGACGGTGAGCTTGTTGCTGCCGTAGGCGCTCACGCCGGTGAGGCCGCCCGCCGAGCTGCAGGCCGCCAGCGGCAGTACCGCCAGCCCCAGCGCAAGCAAGCCAAAGCACAACGATCCGCGACCGCGCTTCATAGTCCGATGCCCCCGAGCCCAGGGGCCGACTCAGGCCCCAGCAGAGCGACGGTAAGGTCCAGCGCGCTAAGCTTCGTTAACGCCGTGCCCTAACCCGCTGGCAGGCTTAACGGGCGGTTACTCGGCCACGTAGTCGAACAGCACGCGGCGCATCTCCGCCTCGTCTTCGGCGCCGAGCGCTGCCTCGAGACGGCCGAGCGCCTGCGGCAGGTCGTCGGTCGGCCGCGCCGCCGATGGCGAGCGGAAGATGCGGGGCTGGGCCGTCCGCGTGGCGTAGGCGGGATCGTAGAACAGCTCCTCGTAGAGCTTTTCGCCCGGCCGTGCGCCGGTGGTGACGATCTCGATGTCGCCGTCGGGGTGCTGCGGCGAGCGCACCGAGAGGCCGGCCAGACGGATCATGTTCTCGGCGAGGTCGCGGATGCGGATCGGCTCGCCCATGTCGAGCAGGAAGATGTCGCCGCCCTCGCTGAGCGCGCCGGCCTGGACGATCAACTCGGCCGCCTCGTGAATGGACATGAAGTAGCGCGTCATCCGCTCGTCGGTGAGGGTGACGGGGCCGCCCGCCGCGATCTGCTCGCGAAAGAGCGGCACCACCGAGCCGTTCGAGCCCAGCACGTTGCCGAAGCGGACGGCGCAGAAGCGCTGCCGCGACCGGTCGGCGCCCTCGCCATAGTGGCGAACGATGAGTTCGGCCCAGCGCTTGGTGGCTCCCATCACGGAACTGGGGCGCACGGCCTTGTCGGTGGAAATGAGGACGAAGCGCTCGACGCCGGCCTCGCGCGCGGCCTCGACCAGCACGCGGGTGCCGATGACGTTGTTGCGCACGCCTTCGAGCGCGTTGCCCTCCACCAGCGGCACGTGTTTGTGCGCGGCGGTGTGGAAGATCACCTCGACGTTCTCGGCGTTGAGCGTGCGCCGCACCAGCCCGGCATCGGCAACCGAGCCGAGCACCGGCACCACCACGGTGCCGTTGGTGAGCTTCAGCGTCCGCTCGATCTCGTAGAGGGCGAACTCGTTGGCCTCGAGCAGCACCAGCTTCTTCGGGTGCCACTTGGCGATCAGCCGGGTCAGCTCGGAGCCGATGGAGCCGCCGGCGCCGGTAACGAGGATCGTGCGGTCGACCAGCATCTGCCGGAACAGGTCGGAGTCGGCGGCCGCCGTCGAACGGCCGAGCAGGTCGTCGATGTCGATGGCGCGCAGCTGGCTCACCAGGTACTTGCCCGAGGCGAGGTCGGAGATGGCGGGCAGCGTCCGGATCTTTACCGGGTGGCGGCTCAGCTGCTCGACGATGCGGCTGCGAGTCAGCGCATCGGCGGAGGGCATCGAGAGGATCACCTCGTGCACGCCGCGATTGCGCACCAGCTCGCCCAGCTTGTCGGGCGGATAGACGCGGTAGCCGGCGACGTCGCGGCCCCACAGCGTCGGATCGTCGTCGAGGAAGGCGGCGACGTAGTTGCGCCCCTGCGTCCTGAGCGCCTCGGCGAGCTGCGTGCCGGCGGTGCCGGCGCCGTAGATCACCACGCCCGCATCGCGGCCGATGCTGCGCTCGGGCAGCGACAGCAGCGCCTTGGCGGCAAAGCGGGCGCCGCCGATCACCAGCGTGCCGAAGATGAAGTAAAAGAGCGGCACGGTGCGCGGGAAGATGGCGAAGCGGGTCGCCTCGGCGAAGTAGAGCCCCACCACCCAGAGCAGCGTGGAAAGCGCCATGGCCTGGATAACGGTCAGGATGGCGCGCTCGGGCAGGTAGCGGATCACCGCCCGGTAGAGCCCCAGCCGCACGAACACCGGAATGGCGACCACGGGTGCCGCCGCCATCAGCAGCCAGTGGTACGGGGTGGGACTGAAGGAGCCGCCCAGCCGGATGGTGAAGCTCAGCCACAGGGCGAACAGCAGCGCGAGGACATCGAAGCAGATCAGGATGACGCGCTTGGTCCCGCGGGACAGACCGCTCAACCGGTCTCTCACCTCACTCAGCATATCTGCGCTAACCTGATCCGCCGCGACCGCCACGGGCGCTTTGTAGCCATGCGGCGCGGCCTTTCCAACGCCTTTATGCTGTGGCATCAGAACGACAGCATTCGATCCGGGACCTCCACATGACCATCCGTCTCCACCGCGGCGACCTGCCGGACCTTTCGCGCTATGGCAGGGAGGTGGCGATCGACACCGAGACGATGGGCCTCAACCCGCATCGCGACCGGCTTTGCGTGGTGCAGCTGTCGCCCGGCGACGGCAGTGCCGACGTGGTCCAGATTCCGGCCGACCTGCGCGAGGCGCCGAACCTCACCCGGCTCCTGGCCGACCCCGGCGTCACCAAGATTTTCCACTACGCGCGCTTCGACATCGCGGTGCTGAAGAACCGCTTCGGCGTGATCACCGGGCCGGTCTACTGCACCAAGATCGCCTCCAAGCTCGTCCGCACCTACACGGACCGGCACGGGCTCAAGGACCTGGTGAAGGAACTGCTCAACGTCGACCTCTCCAAGCAGCAGCAGAGTTCGGACTGGGGGGCGGAGAAGATTTCCGAGGCGCAGCTCGAGTACGCCGCCTCCGACGTGCTCTACCTGCACGACCTGAAGCGGCACCTCGACCGCATGCTGCAGCGCGAGGGGCGGACGGACCTGGCGCGGGCCTGCTTCGATTTCCTCAAGCACCGGATCGACCTCGACCTGATGGGCTGGGACGAGACGGACATCTTCGCACACAGCTGATGGCGTCGCTTGCCGCCACGCCCGAGCTCCAGCGCGAGCGGCTCTATGCGGCTCTCGTGCGGCGCAACCGGCTGGTCGGCGTCCTGCGGTTCGCCCTGCCGCTGGCAGGGGCTGCCCTGCTGGTGGTCGTGCTGGCCGGCATCGTCTACGACAACCTGCGCGAGCAGTTCAGCTTCTCGTCGGTGCGCATCGACCGCGATAACCTCATCGTCGAAACCCCGCGGGTGACGGCGGTGGGCGACGACGGTACGCTCTACGCGGCGACAGCGCAGACGGCCAAGGTGCGGGTGGACAGCACCGAGCTGATCGACATGGTCGACGCCGTGTTCTCGATGCAGCCGCTCGACGGGCCGAGCTACCAGGCAACCGCTCCCACGGCGGCACTGCAGACCAAGACGCAGGTCCTGACCGTACCCGATACGGTGACGGTGAGCGGCGACAACGGCCTGCGCGGCACGCTGGCGGATTTCCACGCCGACATGCTCGGCTATCAGATGCGGGCGCACGGCGCCGTCGACCTCACCTTTCCCGAAGGCATGCAGGTGCAGTCGGAAGGCATGAGCTATGACGGCAACGCGAAACTCTGGACCTTCAGCCGCGCCACGGTAATCCTGCCCGAAACCCCGGGGGGCGCAGTCGAAGAGACGCCGCCGGTGATGGAGGTCGTGCAATGAGGGTGCTGCTCGCGCTGCTGCTGGTCCTGCTCGCCGCCCCGGCGCTGGCGCAGGGAACGCAGGTGAAGGTCACGGCCGACAACTTCGTCGTCGACCAGGGCAACAACCACGCGACCTTCACCGGCAGCGTGGTGATCACGCGCGGCTCGATGACGATGTGGGCCGACAAGGTGGTGGTGAACTACGGCAAGGCGGGCGAGAACGACATCGACGGGCTCGACGCCACCGGCAACGTGCGGATCAGGACCGTCGGCCAGGAAGCG
>JAEYTN010000613.1 GCA_023433985.1 Pseudomonadota bacterium
GGTCTGGGCCGCGGCGCCGGCGAAGGCAGCGGCGCCCGCGAGCGCCGCCAAGGCGATGAGATGGGGGAGCGTCTTCATAGCGCGCAGCAGTTCCGTTTGCGCCAGACCAGGTAGCCCATGTCCTCGCCGATGGCGGGATAGACCTGGCCTGCCGACATGAAGGTGGTGGAGGCGCCGATGGGCGCGCAGGCGTAGCGACCCTTCGTCTGCGGATTGGGATTGGTCGCCTGGAAGCGGTATTGCTGCTTGCGCATCACCGGCATCAGGTACTTGCCGCACAGCCCCTTGCTGCCCATCGTTCCCCACGCGACGAGCTCGCGGTGGAGCTTGTAGGAGAAGCGGGCGAGCGCGAGGCGCGAGGCCTGGACATGGCCGATCGTCGCCGAGACATTGCCGTTCAGCGGGTACATCGTCCCCTGGCAGCCGGCGCACCAGAACAGCTCGTCGGTCGGCAGCTTCGCGGTCGCCGCGACGCAGTCGGCGGCGCAGGCCGCGAGCGCCAGCGGATTGGCGAACAGCACCGCCTCGGGGTTGATGATCGCGGTGAGCTCGCTGTCCTGCCACAGCGGGTCGATCTCGGTTATGTAGAGAATGTCGACCGAGCCGGATTCGAGGCACAGGAAGTCGGCGACGATCTCCATCCAGTAGATCAGGGGATAGGCGTACCAGTGGACGTGCCACTGCGAGTTGTACTGCGTCGCCCCGCCGACCGCGGACGGGCCGGCCATCGTCTTGAATCCGATGTCGAACCCGGGATCGAGCTTCATCCCACCGAGATTGACGAAGCACCAGGGCTTCATGCTGACATCGGCGAGCCGCACCGGCTCCCAGAAGCCCATCGCGATCCCGGGTCTGAGGCCGCACAGGCAGACCGGGGAATCGGGATTGTCGGTGTCGGGCCGCTCCGAGGGCCAGATCTTCAAGCCCCCGACCGAGATCGGGAACAGGCACGACCAACAGATGTCGGTGATCGGATTGACGAACTTGCCGGTGCAGCGGCCCGGCCCGGCCTCCGCCCGCGCGGGGCTGGCGAGAAGCAGGCTCGCAGCCAGCAGCAGGAACAAGGCACCGATGCGGGTATGGAGGTTCCTGCGGGTCATGACGCCTTGCCCTTCTGCGGCTCGATCGCCTGTTCGGTGATCAGGAGGACGCGGCCCTGCTGCTCGACGGTCGCGGGAACCGCGCGGATGCCGAAGTGCTTCACTAGGCTCCCGCCCTGGTCGAAGTAGAACCGGCGCTGGCGGGCCTTCATCAGCTCGAGCGGCGCGCCGCGCACGAGGATCAGCTTCGCACCCGTCGCTGCGAAGCGGCGCGCGGCCCAGGCAAGCTGGGCCGGATCGTCGCCGTCGAGGAACACGAGCGGTGCGCGCAGCGGCACAGTGTCGAGCGGATTGACCCGCGTGCCCGCGGCAATGATCACCCGGCCCTTTTCGTCGGCAATGTTGCGCTCGACGGTGATCGTCGGATCGAAGCGCCAGCTGCGAGTTGCCGAGGCCGGCCCGACGCCGGCAACCGGCTCGGGGCGGTTGACGCGCGCGATCGTGCGGCGCTTCAGCTCCTCGTTGAGCCGCGCGGTCTCCCCGGTCTTTTCGAGCCGGGTCAGCCGGCCGTGGATCTGCGCGAGCAGGTCAGGCTCGACGATCGGCCAGACCGCGCCCTGCTGGCCGTAGTCGCGGCCGAGCGCCGGAGTGGCCGTGCCAAGCCAGGCGAGGAGCGGCCCGACGATGAGGATGGCCCGGTTCACAGGATCGGCCTCCCCACGCCAAGGATGCGCGGCGCACAGATCCAGCCGATCGCCGCGTAGCGGCTGTCGAAGCCGTCCTTGTGCTCGGTGGTGACGAAGTAGCAGCCCCGGGGGACGGTGCCGGTCGGACCGAGCGCGAGCGGCTCGCCGAGCCGGCTCCGCGGCTTCGCCTTCGCGGCCAGACGCCCGTTGACGAAGAAAGCGCGGTTTCGTTCAATCACGACGTCGCCCGGCACCCCGCTCACCCGCTTGCCGAACGGCTTCGGCTCGCTGCCGAAGTGCTTCACGAGCAGCGGCGACGCCGGCGGATCGAACAGGATGATGTCGCCGCGCTGCGGCACGGCGCCGCGGGTCAGCCAGACCGCCCAGTAGGGCAGGCTCGGGCTCGCGTTGATCATCAGCGCGTGATCGCGCGCGAACGCGGACAGCGAGCTGAGCGCCAGCGCCGCTGCGCCGAGGCCGCCCCACAGCGCGAGGCGCGGCCATGCCGACGGACGCGTGTCAGCGGCGCGCATCGGGAGAGGCTCCCATCCGGCGCGCGACGTCGGCGCGCACCGCTTCGGTGAGATCGGGGGTGCTGCCCGCCACCACCGCTTCGGCGACGAGGACGGTGCGGCCCTCGCGCGAGAGCTGGCCGACCGAAGCCTCGACCGCCTTGAGATAGGCCTGGACCCGCTGGCGGGTTTCCTCAGGGGTCCGCCCGGCGCGCGCTTCGGCTTCGACGAAGTCGCCCATGATGCCGCTCAGCTGGACGGTGACCACCTCGCGCTTCTCGAGCGCAAGCAGCTTGTCGGTTGCCCACAGGCCCCAGAGCGTGGAGCCGACCATGCTCAGCGCGAGCGCGATTGCCGTCAGGCTGACGCCGAAGCGACCCTTCGGCAGGACTGGTGTTGCCAATATGTTCTTCACGGCCTTTCCTCCCGGAGTCCTTCGTTGACCTCGCACAGGAAGCCGGGCAGCCGCAGGCAGGCGACCAGCGTGGCGAGGCTGATGAGGCCGAACTTGAGCTCGTTCACGAAGCCGACCTGGCGGTCGGGATCGGCGCCGAGAAAGCGGGCGGCGAAATTGGCGAGCTGCGCGAAGAACAGCTCCACGTCGCCGCCCGAGATTGTCAGGAAGAACAGGAGCGGCAGCCCGAGCGTCATCAGGTAGGTCGTCGCGAGGAAGCCCGCCGCCTTGAGCAGGATGTAGCAGGTGTCGGCGGCATGGCCGCGCCAGCCCTTCGCGGGCGGTGGGAGATCGTCCGCCGGGCGCTCCGGCGCCGGTTCGGAGGGGGTGACGAGGTGGAGTGACATGGGTTTTCAGGTCCTTGTTTGAGGGTGGATTCAGGTGCGACCCCCGAAGGCGATCCGCTCGATCGCGTCGGCGAGCTGGTGGCCGCGGGCGATCTCGGCATCGATCGCGGCGAATGTCTGGGGCGAGCTCGAGAACAGCGTCGCCGAATAGTCGTCGAGCACGAGCCGGCCGATCGCCTCGGTCTCCGGCCCCTTGATGAACACCTCCGAATAGTCGGAGCCCGATCGCTTGAGGCTGCGGATCAGCGTCTCGGTGCGGTCGTCCATGTCGAGCCGCGCCTCCTTGCGGAAGTCGGCGATGGTCTCGGGCTTCTGCTGGAGGATCAGCATCCAATCGCTGTTCTCGAGCGCGGCGGTCGCTCCGTCCGACTTGTAGTAGTCGTTGAGCGACTGGGTCGCGGTGGCGAGCGCGCCGCCGTACTTGCGGCAGGTGCGGGCGTAGGTCTCGACGAACTCGCCCATCGAGCCGCCCTTGAGCATCGACCAGGCCTCGTCGATCAGCAGCAGCTTGCGCACTTGGCGGGGCGAGCGGGTCATCGCCTGGCTGGTCATGAACATGATCGCCGAGAGCACGACCGCCCGCAGCTCCTCGCGGCTCGCCAGGTCGGACATCTCGAACACGGTGAAGTCGGCATCGAGGGCGAGGCTCGCCTGGCCTTCGAAGAAGGCGCCATAGGTG
>JAEYTN010000621.1 GCA_023433985.1 Pseudomonadota bacterium
CCCTTTCCATCCGCCGCACATGTTTCGACGACGGGATGCTGGCCATGCGTTCGATCATCTCTTCCTCTGCTGCCTTGGCGCCGCGTATCAGGGAGGGAATGAGTTCGGCTTCCGGCAGGTTGCGCCAGTACTTGACCGGCATCTCCGATTTCATCATCGACACCTTGAGCCGTGCCGGGTTGAAGATCGAAGCGAAGTAGCTCTTCCACATGGGCTCCAGAGCATCGTCCGCCGGCACGTCCTCCTTGCGCCCGCCCTCGCCGAATTCCAGCGTCTCTCCGTCCCAGAACGCTGAGCGGTATGGCGTCACGATGCCCCAGATCATCCCCGTGAACCGCCGCGCGAAGAACGGCGCCACCCGCTCGAGCACGTAGTGCTCGGGCTCGAACCACGCCACAAACCGCTCGAGCCCACTGTCGTCCGCGATCGACCTGAACCGCACGAACGCCTTCATCTTGTGCGCGTCGCGCCGCACCGCCGATACCCGCCGGTCGAGCTTCCCCACATCGGGGTCCGACCGCACGCTCATCAATTCCTTGTCCTTCTGCAGCCGCCACAGGAGCCGATAGAGCAGCCCGAACCGCTCCGGATCGGAGTGGCAGATTCCCGCCTCGGCCCAATCGATGAACCGCTGCGGCACCGTCCCCACCTTCCGCGCCGTCACCTGCTCGACGCTCTCCTCCGCCCCGAACAGGTCATGCGGCGCCCGAGGATCGACCCAGAGCACCTCATCGGGCGGCACGGCTTCGAGCAACAACCGCCGCGCCACCGCCCGCCACTCGTCGAAGTCGTTGAGCGATTGGAGATGCACCGTCTTCATGGCAGTGGAGGCTCGGCTTTGAAGCCCATCAGAACAGTTCCAGCTGCTTACCGACGACCTTCCCCCTCAACCCCGCATCGTCCGTCAGCCCGCCCGGCGACCAGTCCGCCGCCTCGATGAACGGCCGCACCTTGCCGATCGCGCCCGCCATTGCCGCCACATCCGCCAGCGTCAGCCGGTGATGCCGCCGCGCAGCGAGAATCCGGTCGACCACCCGCACCCCGAGCCCCGGCACCCGCAGCAGCATTTCCCGCGCCGCCCGGTTCACATCCACCGGGAACGACCCCCGGTTCTGCAGCGCCCAGGCCAGCTTCGGATCGACCTTGAGGTCGAGCAACCCGTCGGTCCCGCCCGAGACGATCTCCTCCACCCCGAACCCGTAGAACCGCATCAGCCAGTCGGCCTGGTACAGCCGGTGCTCCCGCATCAACGGCGGCGGCGCCAGCGGCAACCGCGAACTCGAGTCCGGAATGGGAGAGAACGCCGAATAGTAGACCCGCTTCAGTCCATACCCCGAGTAGAGCGCCGCCGATCGCCTCAGGATCACAGCATCGTCCGCCGGGTCGGCCCCGACGATCATCTGCGTGGATTGCCCCGCCGGCGCCAGCTTCGTCGGCTTCTTCTTGCCGTCCACGGCCTTCCCGTCCGGCCGGCTCTCTTCCCGCTTGGAGCTGATATGCGCCATTGCCGTCCGGATCGCGCTCGGCTTCTTTTCGGGCGCCAGCGCTTCGAGGCTCAGATCCGTCGGCAGCTCGATATTGGTCGACAGCCGATCGGCCCACCGCCCTGCCTCCGCCAGCAGTTCGGGTGCCGCGTTGGGAATGACCTTGAGGTGAATGTAGCCGCCGAACCGGTGCGTCTCGCGCAAGGTCCGCGCCACCCGCACCAGCTCTTCCATCGTATAGTCGGGCGACCGGATAATCCCCGAACTCAGGAACAGCCCCTCGATATAGTTGCGCTTGTAGAAGTCGAGCGTCAGCTTCACGACTTCCTCGACGCTGAACCGCGCCCGCTGCACGTTCGAGCTCGAACGGTTTACGCAATAAATACAGTCATATATGCAGAAGTTAGTCAGCAATACTTTCAACAGGCTGATGCACCGTCCGTCCGGCGCGTAGGAGTGGCAGATCCCGCTCCCCTCGGTCGAACCGATCCCGCCGCTCTTGAGGCTGTTCCGCTTCTCGCTGCCGCTCGAGGCGCAGGATGCATCGTATTTCGCCGCGTCCGACAGGATCGCGAGCTTGCGGCTGAGGTTGAGCTGAACCATGCTGTTCCCGTTTCGTTCATGCCGAACCTATGCCGTGCCGCGACGCCCGCCAACACAAAATGACAGTCTCACGCAACATGTGATCGGCTTCCGAGAACCACCAATGCGCCGGACCGCTACCCGTTCGTTCGCTCAAGCTAAACGATCCGTCGGCTCGAGCCGTCTATCCCCCGCCCGCTTTCGCCTCTATTTCAGAGGGCGACGAAGAACAGGAGGCATCCATGGCCCTCGAGCTCAAAGGCATCCATCACCTGACCGCCGTGACGGCGCAGGCGAGCAAGAACGTCGATTTCTACACCCGCGTCCTCGGCATGCGGCTCATCAAGAAGACCGTGAACCAGGACGACGTCAGCGCCTATCACCTCTTCTACGGCGACGCCGTCGCCTCGCCCGGTGCAGACCTCACCTTCTTCGATTGGCCCGCTGCTCCCAACAAGCGCGGCAACCACGAAGTCGGCCGCACCGGCCTCCGCGTCCGCACCGAAGCCGACCTTCTCTGGTGGAAGGAACATCTCGCCGAGCACGACGTCGCCTCGGGAAACGTCAAGGAGCGCGCCGGTCACCTCTCCCTCGAGTTCGAGGACCCCGAAGGCCAGCGCTTCCGCCTTGTCGCCGATCCCGACGCCGGCGAGTCCCACCCCTGGGACAAAAGCCCGATCCCCGCCGACCGCCAGATTCTCGGCCTCGGCCCCATCACCCTCGCCGTCCCCAGCCTCGCCGGCACCGCCAACGTGCTGACCAACGTGATGAACATGCGCGAAGTCCGGACCTATCCGGCGCGCGAGAAGCACGGCGAAATCCACGTCTTCGAAATGGGCGAGGGCGGCCCGGCCGCCGAGCTGCACGTCGAGGTCAACCCGTCACTCCCGCAGGCCCGCCAGGGCGCGGGCGGCGTCCACCACGTCGCCTTCCGCACTCCGGACTCCGACGAGTTCGCCCAATGGGTCCGTCGCACCACCGCGGCCGGGCTGCGCAACTCGGGCGAGGTCGAGCGCTACTACTTCAAGTCGCTCTACTTCCGCGAACCGAACGGCATCCTGTTCGAGATCGCCACCGACGGCCCCGGCTTCACCGCCGACGAGCCGCTCGAAACCCTCGGTGAACGCCTGGCGCTGCCTCCGTTCCTCGAGCCGCGCCGCGCCGAAATCGAAGCCGGCCTCAAGCCCCTCTGACCATCTCCCTTGGCGTGGCCGCTCCCGTTGCGGCCGCGCCCCAAAAGAGATATGATGAATTCCGACGGGGGGTGTTCTTCTTGGATGGACACCATGACTGACCTCAAGAAGCGCCTGGGGAAGGCCGCGACGGG
>JAEYTN010000115.1 GCA_023433985.1 Pseudomonadota bacterium
GTAGCGACGAACCTCCGGCGATACTCGCTGGCGATGTAGACCAGCACGAACGCCACTGCGACGCCCCCCACCAGCTGGCCCCAATCCACCTGCGCCAGCAGCCGGCCATAGAGCCCGAGGGCATCGAACGGGCCGTCCTTGATCAGCGCGGCCACGACATCCTCACGCCCCAGCGCGAAGTTCATGCGGTTGCGCAGGTAGTGGAGCACGAAGCCGGCATCGGGCGCTGAAAACACGTTGCGGAACATCAGGTTCTCGGCCAGCCCCACCAGCCCCGGAATGAGGAAGGCGAGCGGAATCGACCAGCGGCGGAACAGGGTGGAGAGCATGCCCACCCAGGCGAAGAAGGGCGAGTACCAGAGCAGCGCCAGCACCAGGTAGCCGATGTCAAAGAGCAGCACGTTGATGCCCGAGGCGAGGAACGCCGCCGGATCGGACGCAATAAGCCCCGGCACGGTGACCAGCATGATGACCACGGCGATGAAGATGACCACGCTCGACAGCGCCAGTGCGGCGAGGATGAGGGCGGGGAAGACCGTGAAGCCCGCCAGCATCTTGGAGGCCAGAATCTTGAAATCCGACTGCGGCATGGATTTCCAGAACAACATGGAGTTGTTCCGGGCATCGGCGCTGAAGGCGTTGGCGAAATAGAAGAACAGCGCCACCAGCAGGTAGAACATCCACATGACCGAGAGGCCGATGAAGCCGAACTCGAATCCCTTGGCACCCGAAACGACGCCGACACTGCCGTCGTCGTCCCAACCCTGCGGGTGGAAACGGCCGAGCCCGATGCCAGAGAACACGATAACGGCAAGGATCAGCACGAGGACGGCCGGCGCATAAAGGAACGCGCCGCGATGCTCGAGATACTCGCGCTTGATGAGGGCAGTGAGGGCTTTCATTTCGCCTCGCGCTGCATGAGGGCGACGAACAGGTCGCTCAGGGTCGGAGTGGAGACCTCGCCGAGCTCGGCCAGGCGCTCGCGATCGACGCCGTCGAAGACCATGGCGGTCTGGCCGAAGCGGGTTTCCTCGCAGATGGGGCCCAGGGCGCGGGCCGTATCGGCATCGGCCTGGCGGACGATGAGTTGGGTGTATTTGCTCGACACCGTCTCCATCTGCATGTGGAGGATCAGCTCGCCATCGCGGATGAACATGATGTCGGAGAGCATGAACTCGATCTCATCCACCTGATGGGTGGTGATGAGCAGCGTACGCTCCTCGGTCATGTAGTCCTCCAGCAGGCGGCGGTAGAAGCGCTTGCGGTAGGTGATGTCGAGCCCCAGCGTCGGCTCGTCGAGGACGAGGAGCTTGGCGTCGATGGCCATCACCACGGCGAGGTGGAGCTGCGCGATCATGCCCTTGCTGAGGTTCTTGATCCGCGCATCCATGCGGACATCGGTGCCCTCGAGGAAGCCGCGCGCCTTGGCCCCATCGAAGTTGGGGTGGATGTTAGAAAGCAGCGCGAACAGCTCGCGGACGCGGAGGAAGCGCGGCAGGCTCGCCACATCGGAGATGAAGGCGACGTTCTCCATCAGCCTGGCGCGTTTCTGGTACGGATCCTCGCCGAGCACGCGGACGGTGCCCTCGTAGCTGGTGAGCCCCAGGATGGCGTTCAGCGTGGTGGTCTTGCCGGCGCCGTTGTGTCCCACGAGGCCATAGATGCGGCCGGCGGGGATGTCGAAATCGAGCCCGTGGAGGATTTCCCGGCCGCCGAACTGCTTCTTGAGGCCGCGCGCCGAGACGATCGGAGCAAGCGTGGTTTGAGCCAGATCATTCATTGTCACTACCTTCGCGATTGAAGCTTTCGAGGAGCGCGGCGGGATCGAGTTCGAGGGCGGCGAGGCGCTTGGCGATGCGCGGCCACTCCTCCTTGAGGAATTTCTCCCGCTCATGGGCGAGCAGGCGCTCGCGGGCGCCGGGCTGCACGTACATGCCCATGCCGCGGCGGCTTTCCACCACGCCGATATCGACGAGCGACTGGTAGGCGCGGGTGACCGTAAGCGGATTGACCTGGAGATCGGCAGAGATCTGGCGGACGGAGGGCAGCGGCTCGCCCTCGCTCGCGGTTTTCGACAGGATCATTTCGGCAATCCTTTCGCTGATCAGCAGGAAGATCGGCTGTGTGTCGTTGAACTGGCTCATTGTGATGCCATGGTAGTGTAGTAGTTATGTAGCACAGTGGATCGGTGGCGGTCAAGCGGGGTTCAATCAGGTGGCGCCGATGATGCCGAACGCTCCCCTCCACCACCCTTTTGGTGGCGCCCTCCCCCGCTAGCGCGGTGGAGGAGCACCGCGATGGGAGCGCTCTATGGTGCCGAAGCACGAGGAGCGGACCGCCCATCGAGAGATGCGTGGTGGAGGGGGCGTTCTGGTCGGCGTTGCGATTCCGCACACGGTCAGGCATCTGTGCGGGGAAATGGGGGTCTTGCATGCGCGTGCTGGTTACCGGAAGTGCCGGGTTCATCGGGTTTCATCTCTGTCGGCGGCTGCTGGCCGAAGGGCACGAGGTGGTGGGGCTGGATGCGGTGACGCCGTACTACGACGTGCGACTCAAGGAGGCGCGGCTCGACCTGCTCAACGCGTCGCCCGGCTTTCGCGAGCTGCGCGGGCGGCTCGAGGACGATGCGGTGGTGACGGCGGCGTTCGCGGAGGCGCCGGAGCTGGTGCTGCACCTTGCGGCGCAGGCGGGGGTGCGGCACTCGCTGACGCATCCGGAGGACTACACCGAGACCAATGTCGTGGGGACGCTGGCGCTGCTCGAGGCGGCACGGCGGCGCCCGCCGAAGCACCTGATGCTCGCCTCGTCGAGCTCGGTCTACGGGATGAGCGCGCAGGCCTCGCGGGAGACGGACAATACCGACCGGCCGGCCTCGCTCTATGCGGCGACCAAGAAGGCGACGGAGGCGATGAGCCATTCCTACGCGCACCTGTTCGGGCTGCCGGTCACCTGCCTCAGGTTCTTCACGGTGTACGGGCCGTGGGGGCGGCCGGACATGGCGCTGTTCCGCTTCGCCGAGGCCATCGCGAAGGGCGAGCCGATCGACATCTACGGCGAGGGGAAGATGAAGCGGGACTTCACGTTCGTCGACGACGTGGTGGACGCGGTGATGCGGCTGGCACCGGGCGCGCCGGAGGTGGGGAAGCCGGCGGGACCGGGGGACACGCTCAGCCCCGTGGCGCCGTGGCGGGTGGTGAACATCGCCGGCGGGCGGCCGGTGGAACTGATGGCGTTCGTGGCGGCGATCGAGGCAGCGATGGGCCGGGTTGCCGACAAGAGGATGCTGACGATGCAGCCGGGCGACGTGGTGAACACGGCGGCTGACACGAGCCTGCTCGAAGCGCTGGTCGGCCGGGTGCCGGAGACGGCGGTGACGGACGGGGTGCGGGCGTTCGTGGAGTGGTTCGAGGGATGGCGGGGGCGCTGAGTGCGCTGACGCCCCCTCCACCACGCTTCGCGTGGTCCCCCTCCCCCGCTGGCGCGGTGGAGGATCAGGCGAGCGTCGTGTCTCAATATTTGACGTCAGGCGTACGGATTGTTGCGGGGCTGCACACGACAAGCGGCGGGTGACATGTTAGTGGGACACAATATCGGCGCAGGGAAGGCGCCGAAGTTCACTCCCGGTTTGCAAGCAGACACGAAATGACCGTTACCGCCACGGCGCCAAAGGCTTCGGCCGGCGCGCCCGCAAGCAGCATTGCGGGCAAGACGACGCTCTCCATCATCGTTGCGGTGTCGGTTTGCCACCTGATCAACGACATCATGCAGTCGATGCTGATGGCGATCTACCCGCTGCTGAAGGAGAACTACAGCCTCGACTATGTGCAGATCGGGCTCCTCACCTTCACCTTCCAGGTGACGGCGTCGCTGTTGCAGCCGGCCATCGGCATCTACACCGACAAGCGGCCGCTGCCCTATTCGCTGCCGATGGGCATGGGGTCGAGCCTCGTGGGGCTGATCGTGCTGGGGTTCTCGTCGAGCTACTGGATGCTGCTGCTGGGCTCGGCGCTGGTGGGGCTGGGGTCGGCGATCTTCCACCCCGAGAGCTCGCGGGTGGCGCGGCTCGCCTCGGGCGGCCGGCACGGGCTGGCGCAATCGCTGTTCCAGGTAGGCGGCAATACCGGGCAGGCGATCGGACCGCTGCTGGCGGCGTTCATCGTACTCACCAACGGGCAGTGGAGCGTGAGCTGGTTCGCGGTGGGCTCGCTGGCCGGCATCTTCATCCTGTGGCGGGTGGGCGCGTGGTATGCGGCGCACCTGCGCGAGGCGGCGAAGCGGGCGCCGGCGAGTACCAAGCTGCCGTTCGACCGGCAGACCACGATCGTGGCGCTGGTGGTGCTCACGGTGCTGACGCTGACTAAGAACGCCTACATGGCGGCGCTCGGCAACTATTACACGTTCTACCTGATCGAGCGGTTCAGCGTGGGGGTGCAGGACAGCCAGGTGCTGCTCTTCGTGCACCTGGGCGCGGCGGCGCTGGGCGTGTTCCTCGGCGGGCCGATCGGCGACCGGTTCGGCGCGAAGTTCGTGATCTGGTTCTCGATTCTGGGGGTGCTGCCGTTCACGCTCGCCCTGCCCTATGCGGATTTCACCTGGACGGTGATCCTGAGCGTGGTGATCGGCCTGATCTTCTCGTCGGCTTTCTCGGCGATCGTGGTGTTTGCGCAGGAGCTGATGCCGGGACGGGTGGGGCTGATCGCGGGGATCTTCTTCGGCTTTGCGTTCGGGGCCGGAGGTATTGCCGCCGCGGCGCTCGGCGCGGTGGCCGAGGCGACGAGCGTAGAATACGTGTTCTGGCTGGTGTCGTTCCTGCCGCTGGCGGGATTGCTGACGGTGTTCCTGCCGGATTTTGGGCGGGTGAGCCGGGGGTAGGCCGGGACTTACCCCTCGCCCTGCTTTGCCGGGCATCCCTCTCCCAGCGGGTGAGGGAGGGCCGGGCGCTGGGGGCCGCCCCCTCCACCATGCTTCGCATGGTCCCCCT
>JAEYTN010000137.1 GCA_023433985.1 Pseudomonadota bacterium
GGACTTGAGGCCCCAGTACTCGTTCTTCGACACCTTGCCGCCACCCTGGGTGATGACTTCGGTGAACGCATTGGTCAGCTCTTCAACCTGCTGGGGCGAAACGTCCTGGCGGGCCAAAAAGATATGCTCGTAGAGGGCCATTGATGCGCCTTCCTTCTCGAGTGGTTCAACACTGCATTCCTTCGGCGCGGAGCCCCTTTGAAGCCGGAAAGGCGATCAAAGCAGTCTTCTAAAGAGCGGGAACACGGGAGGACGGGCGAACCCTGAATCGGCATTCGGAAATGCCGAAACCCTCCGTTCAGCCCCCGGCCGAACGAATGCGAGGCGGGCTATAGGGGAAAACCCCGCCGCTGGCAAGGGTGACGGCTACTTCCCGGCTGGGGCCGGCAGCTTGTAGCGTGGGCTTCCATGAGCGCCAGTATGCCGAGCGACGGGGTGCGGCAGCCGCACTTGACCGCGTGCTCGTAGTGCCACTGCGCCCGCTGCTCGGGCGTGGGGTTCTTCGGCATGACATGCGCCGCGTGCCACTCAGCGTTGATCTTGCCCATATTTGCCTCCCTTCGGGGCTAGGGTAGACGTTGCCGCCGGAAGTCGCTCCACCATCTGGCCCAAGCCAGTGTATCACCGAGGTCCCATGACCCATACCATCCCCGACCGCACGTCCGTCCTCGCCGCCGAGCCGGTTATCCGCCCCTACATCCGGCGGACGCCGGTGTTTACGACCGGCGCGGAGGATTTCGGGCTCGCCGGCCAGCCGCTGACGTTCAAGCTCGAGTTCATGCAGCCCTCGGGGACGTTCAAGGCGCGCGGCGCATTCGCCAACCTGCTGATGCGGGAAGGCGCCGAGCGCGGGGTGGTAGCGGCTTCGGGCGGCAATCACGGGGCGGCGGTGGCCTATGCGGCCATGGTGCTGGGGATCAAGGCGCACATCTTCGTGCCGTCGATCTCGTCGCCGGCAAAGATCGCGCGGATCAGGCAATATGGTGCAGACATCGTGGTGGGCGGCGATACCTATGCCGATGCCTACGCGGCGAGCCAGGCCTTCGCTGCCGACCGAGGCCTGCCGGAGGTGCACGCCTATGACGGCTTCCATACGCTCAGCGGGCAGGGCACCGTGGGGATCGAGTGGCTCGAACATTCGCCCGAGCTCGACACGCTGCTGGTGGCCGTCGGCGGCGGCGGGCTGATTGGTGGCATCGCCGCGGCGCTCGCCGGCAAGGTGCGGATCGTCGGCGTCGAGCCGGAGAACGCTCCGACCCTCGCGCGGGCGATCGAGGCTGGTGCGCCGGTCGATGTGCCGGTGAGCGGGGTGGCGGCCGACAGTCTTGGAGCGCGTCGGATCGGAGCGGCGTGCTTCGCGCTGTCGGGATTCCTGGAAAAGCCGGTGCTGCTGAGCGACGACGAGATCGTCGCGGCACAACGGAGCATCTGGGACGTGCTGCGGCTCGTGGCCGAACCGGGTGGCGCGGCGGCAATGGCGGCGCTGCTCACCGGCAAGTACGTGCCGGCAAAGGACGAGCGCGTGGGCGTGCTGCTCTGCGGCGCCAACACCACGGCGGTGCAGTTCGACTGAGCCTGCCTTGACTTCGCCATGACCCTCCGGCACGAGCCGCGCCAACTGGACGCCCGTCCGGCGGCGGCCTAGTTTGCCGACAAAGCCAAGAACACCAGCGGAGCCACCCGTGACCAAGCGCGCATTCACTTTCCCGGGCCAGGGCAGCCAGGCCGTGGGCATGGGCAAGGACCTCGCGGACACCTACCAGGAGGCCCGCAACGTCTTCGCCGAAGTCGACGAGGCTCTGGGCCAGAAGCTGTCGACGCTGATGTTCGAGGGGCCGGACGAGACCCTGCGGCTCACCGAGAACGCGCAGCCCGCGCTGATGGCGGTTTCCGTTGCCGTGACGCGCGTGCTGGCGAGCCGCGGCGTGGCGCTCAAGGATCATGCTGCCTACGTGGCCGGCCACTCCCTGGGCGAATACTCGGCGCTGGCCGCGGCGGAGGCGTTCTCGCTGGCCGATGCGGCGCGGCTGCTGAAGACGCGCGGACAGGCGATGCAGCAGGCCGTGCCGGTGGGGCAGGGCGCCATGGCGGCGATCCTGGGCCTCGACCTCGATACGGTGCTGCGCGCGGTGAACGACGCCGAGGACGGTGAAGTCTGCGGCGTCGCCAACGACAATGCCCCGGGGCAGGTGGTGATTTCCGGCCATGTAGGGGCGGTGAACCGGGCGATCGAATTGCTGAAGGCGGCCGGGGCCAAGCGGGCGCTGCCACTGCCGGTAAGCGCTCCATTCCACTGCGCACTGATGCGGCCTGCCGCCGACGCCATGGAGCATGCGCTCAACCAGGTGACGGTGAAGGCGCCCGTGGTGCCGGTGGTGGCCAACGTGCTGGCCGCCCCGATCTCGGACCCTGAAGAGATTAAGAAGCGGCTGGTCGAGCAGGTTACCGGCATGGTGCGCTGGACCGAGTGCGTGAATTATCTGGTCAAGGATGGCGGCGTGACGCAGCTGGTCGAGCTCGGTGCCGGCAAGGTGCTCGCCGGACTAGCCAAGCGCATCGCCCCCGAAACTGCGGCGGTATCGATCGGTACGCCGGCCGACGTCGACGCCTTCGTCGCCGAAGTCACCGGCTGACCGTGGTGGCGCCGATCATGCAGTTGACAGCTCTGGCGCTCTATGAGCTTTGCCTCGCCTGTTCCCGTTCCCACCAAGTGCAGGATGAACCCGTCGATGTTTGATCTGACTGGCAAGCGCGCCCTGGTCACCGGCGCCTCGGGCGGCATCGGCCGCGAGATCGCCAAGGCACTGGCCGCCCACGGCGCGCGCGTCGCGCTGAGCGGCACCCGGGTCGGCGCGCTCGAGGACACCAAGGCCGCGCTCGGCGGCGGGGACCACCCGATCATCCCGACCAACCTCGCCGACCTCGACGCGGTGGACAAGTTGGTGCCGGCGGCCGAGACGGCGCTGGGCGGCATCGACATCCTCGTCAACAATGCGGGCGTCACCCGCGACAACCTCTTCATGCGCATGAAGGACGAGGAGTGGGACGAGGTGCTGGCGGTGAACCTCACCTCCGCTTTCCATCTCACCCGCGCCGTGCTGCGCGGCATGATGAAGCAGCGCTTCGGCCGCATCATCGGCATCACCTCGGTGGTAGGCGTGGTCGGCAACCCGGGACAGGGCAACTACGCGGCCTCGAAGGCCGGGCTCATCGGCATGGGCAAGGCGCTCGCCTATGAGGTGGCCTCGCGCAACATCACGGTGAATACGGTGGCGCCAGGCTTCATCGGCTCGGCCATGACCGACGAATTGAACGACAAGCAGCGTGAAAGCATTCTGGTCAAGGTGCCTGCCGGCCGGCTCGGTCACGCGGACGAGGTTGCGGCAGCAGTCGTGTTCCTTGCCAGCAACGAGGCCGGCTACGTCACCGGACATACGCTGAACGTCAACGGCGGAATGCTGATGCTGTGAAAGAATGCCGTGGAGGCGGGAATGCCGGCCTTCACGGAATATGGCAAAGGCCGGGGAAGTGTGTTACGCCCCGGCCTGATTTCGGCCCGGGACCACCCTTGCGACGGCGTGGACCCCTGGCCTACAGTCGGCCGCGAGCAGCGGCAGGGTCCACGAGTGCATGGGTCGACCGGCAGAACCGCGGACCGGGTAGCAACGAAACAAAGTCTGTAACAAGGGAAGTCAAATATGAGCGATATCGCTGATCGCGTCCGCAAGATCGTTGTCGAGCACCTCAACGTCGACGCGGAGAAGGTCGTCGATAAGGCCAGCTTCATCGACGATCTGGGCGCCGACTCGCTCGATCAGGTCGAGCTGGTCATGGCTTTCGAGGAAGAGTTCAACGTCGAGATCCCCGATGATGCGGCGGAATCGATCCAGACCTTCGGCGACGCTGTCGCTTACCTGACCAAGGCGGTCGGCTGACCGCCGGCCCAAACGGCTCGTATTCGATGGAACTGCGCCGCGTCGTCGTCACCGGGATCGGTATCGTCAGCCCCTTGGGCTGCGGGGTGGAAGCCACCTGGTCCAACATCCTAGCCAGCAAAAGCGGTGCCAGGCGCATCGACGACTTCCAGGTCGACGATATCTCCTGCCAGATCGCCCACCGGATTCCGTTGGGCGATGGTGCCGAGGGCAAGTTCAATCCGGACGAATGGATGGAGTTGAAGGAGCAACGCAAGGTTGATCCTTTCATCATCTACGCCATGGCGGCCGCGACTCAGGCCATCGAGGACGCCGGGGTCGCCCCGAAGTCGGACGAAGAGGCGTACCGCATCGGCACGCTCATCGGCTCCGGCATCGGCGGGATCGGGGGCATCTACGAGACCTCGATCACGCTGCACGAGAAGGGACCACGCCGCGTCAGCCCGTTCTTCATCCCGGGCCGCATCATCAATATGGCCTCGGGCAACGTCTCCATCCGCTTCGGGCTCAAGGGGCCGAACCACTCGGTGGTGACCGCCTGCTCCACCGGCGCGCATGCGATCGGCGACAGCTGGCGCATCATCGCCATGGGCGATGCCGACGTGATGGTGGCCGGCGGCGCCGAGTCGCCCGTCAACCGCATCTCGATGGCAGGCTTCGCCGCCTGCCGCGCGCTCTCGACCGGCTTCAACGACCGGCCCGAGCAGGCCTCGCGCCCCTACGACAAGGATCGCGACGGCTTCGTGATGGGCGAGGGCGCCGGCATCCTGGTACTCGAGGAATACGAACGCGCCAAGGCTCGCGGGGCCAAGATCTACGGCGAAGTGATCGGCTACGGCATGAGCGGCGACGCCTACCACATCACCGCTCCTTCCGAGGACGGCGATGGCGGCTTCCGCTGCATGCAGATGGCGGTGAAGCGGGCGGGCATCGACCCGGGCGAGATCGACTACATCAACGCCCACGGCACCTCGACGCCCCTCGGCGACGAGATCGAACTTGGTGCGGTGACGCGCATGCTGGGCAACGCGGCCGGCAAGGCGGCGATGAGCTCAACGAAGTCGGCGATCGGCCACCTGCTGGGGGCCGCGGGCTCGGTGGAGGCCATCTTCTGCCTGCTCGCCATGCGCGACGGGGTGGCGCCGCCCACCATCAACCTCGACAACCCCTCGATCGAGACGCCGATCAACCTCGTGCCGCATGTGCCGCTCAAGAAGGAGATCAACGTTGCGTTGTCCAACTCCTTCGGCTTCGGTGGCACCAACGCCTCGCTGATCTTCCGCAAGGTGCACTGACCCCAAGCGGGGACGGGCTGGCCGGATCGATCCCGGCCGGCGCTTTCGTACTGTTGTCATAGTCTTGCGATTAGTCCGCGCGTTCCCTTGGGAGGGTTAGTGAACGATGGCCAATGAGCGCACCGAGAAGCGGGCGAGACGTCGCCGCCGCGGCGGGTTCGTCGACGTCGTCAACGCGTTGCTGACGTTGGTGGTGTTCACGCTGCTGGCGGCCGTCGGTCTGTTCCTCTATGGCGCCAACCAGTTCTACGCGCCGGGCGCGGTGAAGGCGGAAACCACCTTCCAGGTGGAAAAGGGAACATCGATCAACACCACGGCGCAACTGCTGGAAGACAAGGGGCTGCTTCCCGAAGGGCAACTGATACCGAGCTCGCTGATCTTCCGCGCGGGCTCCTATGCCATGAAGAAGCAATCGTCGCTGAAGGCCGGCGTCTACGTGCTCAAGGCCAATGCCTCGATGGCCGATATCCTCACCGAGTTGACCGAGGGCGAGCCGCTCGACTTCTTCGTCAACGTCATTCCGGGCGAGACCTCGTTCGCGGTGGGCCAGAAGCTGAACGAGGCGTCGAACCTGACCGGCGACCCCGTGCCGCTGCCGCCCGAGGGCTCGCTGCTCGCCATCCGCTACGATTTCATGCCCGGTGACGCCCGGCAGACCCTGCTCGACAAGATGCAGGCCGAAATGAAGGCGAAGATTGCGGAGGTGTGGGCCAACCGCGACAAGGCGATCGACGACGTGATCAAGTCGCCCGAGGAGATGGTGACCCTGGCCTCGATCGTCGAAAAGGAAACGGGCCTCGCCTCCGAGCGGCCGCAGGTGGCGGCGGTGTTCATCAACCGGCTGCGTTTCAACATGCGGCTGCAGACCGACCCGACCGTGCTCTACGGGGTCACGGAGGGCAAGCTGGTGCTCAACCGTTCGCCGACGGCGACGGAACTGAAGCAGAAGACCGCGTACAACACCTACCAGATCGACGGGCTGCCGCCCGGACCGATCGCCAACCCGGGCGTCGACGCCTTGATGGCGGTGGCGCATCCGGCGCCGACCAAGGACCTCTACTTCGTCGCCAAGTCGGCCAATCCCGCCGATGGGCACCTGTTCGCTCCCAACTACGAGGAGCACCGCAAGAACGTGGCGCTCTACCGCAAGGCGGCCGCCGAGGCCGAGGCCGAGGCAGCGCGCGAGGCGCTGGAGGCCGAGGAGGCCAAGGACGCCGAACAGGCGGTCGAGGCCAACTGATGCCCGCACTGTCGAGCATGACCGGCTACGGCCGGGCCCATGGCGCGTTGCCGGGCGTCGGCTTCGTGGTCGAACTCAAGTCGGTGAACGGCCGCGGCCTCGACATGCGGGTGCGGCTTGCGCCGGGCTTCGACGCGCTGGAGCCGGAAATCCGCCGCCGCATCGGCAAGGCGGTGAGCCGTGGCTCGCTGACCGTGTCGCTCAGCGTCGATCGCGAAGGCGAGGGCGGCCGCGTGGTGGTGAACCACCAGGCGCTCGAGGCCGTGCTCGATGGCTTCCGCTGGCTCGCCGACCGGGTGGACGCCGAGCGGCCCCGGCTCGACGGCATCATGGGGCTGAAGGGCGTGCTGGAGCAGCACGAGACGCCGCTTTCCGCCGATGAAGAAGAAGCGCTGAACGGCGCGATCCTCCACGCCTTCGACGAGGCGATAGCGGCACTGGTCGCGGCACGGGCGGAGGAGGGCGCGCGCATCGCCGCCATCCTCGGCGAGCGGATCGACGAGATCGCGGCGCTGACCAAGGCAGCCGAACTCCATCCCGGCCGCAGCCGCGACGCCATCCTTGCCCGGCTGCGCCAGCAGATCGTCGAGCTCAGCGAGGCAAGTCCCGTGCTGTCCGAAGAACGGCTGGCACAAGAGGCGATGCTGCTTGCCACCAAGGCCGACATCCGCGAGGAGCTGGACCGGCTGGGTGCGCACATCGCGGCAGCACGCGCGCTGCTGGCCGGTGGCGGGCCGGTCGGCCGCAAGCTCGACTTCCTGTCACAGGAATTTAACCGCGAGGCGAATACGCTCTGCTCCAAATCCAACGACGTGGCGCTGACTGCCATCGGGCTGGATTTGAAGGCCGTGATCGACCAGTTGCGCGAGCAGATCCAGAATATCGAGTAGTAGAACGATGGATTTCCCCCGCCGCGGAGTGATGCTGGTTCTCGCCTCGCCGTCAGGCGCAGGCAAGTCGTCGATCTCGCGCGCCCTCTTCGAAGACGACCCCAACATTGCTCTCTCCGTATCGGTGACGACGCGGGCCCGCCGCACCGACGAGATCGACGGCAAGCACTACCATTTCATCTCCGTTGCCGAGTTCGAGCGCATGCGGGCGGCCGGCGAGTTGCTCGAAAGCGCCGAGGTGCACGGCAACTTCTACGGCACACCGCGCAGCCGGGTGGAGGAGCGCCTGACGGCCGGGCGCGACATCCTGTTCGACATCGACTACCAGGGCACGTTGCAGCTGTACGAGAAGTGCCGCGCCGACATGGTGTCGATCTTCATCCTGCCGCCCTCCATCAAGGAGCTGCGCAAGCGCCTCGAACGCCGCGCGCAGGATAGCCAGGGGACCATCGACAAGCGGCTCAAGAACGCCCGCATCGAGATGGACCATTACGGCGAGTACGACTACGTGCTGGTGAACGAAGACCTCGAGGATTCGACCAGCCGGGTGCGCACGATCCTCGCTGCCGCGCGTCTCGCCCGCAGCCGCTTCGTCGGCCTGAGTGACTTCGTGCGGGACCTGCAAGGTCAGATCGACGCTCCGTAATGCGGGCGTAATGCGACCGGCCCGTTAAGGTAAAGTCTTAGCTCTATTTGCAAAAGACTGTGGATAAGCCCCGGCCGCTGTGGATGATCGCATTTAGCGCAATTCCACAACTGGACGAACAGGCGGAGGCTTGCCTTCGCAGGGGACTCAAATGCCATTCGAGATCAAGGCGTGCAGCATCGACGAGATGCGCCGCCATCCAACCCTCAAGGACCGTACCCAGGCGCGGGTGAAGGTGATGCTACGGGAGATCCGCTCGCGCGAGACGTTCGACCATAACCTCATCCTCAAGGTCTGGGCCAATACCCGCGACGACATGACCCCCGCCGAGGTGAAGACGGCGCTGCTCACGAAGGCGGCCGCCATCCTCAAGCGTACGGTGACGGTCGCCGAACTGCCGGCGGACGCGGGCGGCGGCGTCGGCAAGGTGACGCTGAACGGGTGAGTTCAGGTCTCGGGCGGCTCCGGGCGCCGGGCCAGCAGCATGACGAACTTCGCAACGGCACCCGCCGCGAAGCCGAACAGCATGAGGCCACCCAGGAATGAGCCGATCCAGTGGCCGCCGCCGGCGGGGCGGGCCAGGTCCCAGGTGAGCCAGGCGAAGAACAGGGTCGCCAGCACCAGGATGACGAAGAACGTCCGCCAGCGCTGCGCAAAGAGCGGGATCGCAAGCGGCACCAGGAAAGCGAGGATGGACGCGGCGATCGCGACGGCCCCGGCCATCAGCGGCGCGCCTTCGCAAGCTTGAGGAAGGTCTCGACGGGCAGGTTCTCGGCCCGCTCGTCGCCCTTGAGCTCCGCCGCGGCCAGCAACGGCTCCATCGGCACACCGAGCGACTTGAGGCTCTGCCGCACCATCTTGCGGCGCTGACCGAAGGCGGCGCGGGTGACAGCCTCGAGGTCGCGCGCCCGGACGCCGTCGGTCAGCGTGCGGGGGCGGAGGTGCACGACGCTGGAAGTCACCTTGGGCGGCGGGGTGAAGGCCTCGCGGCCGACATTGAAGGCGATGCGCGCCTCCGTGCGCCAGCCGCAAAGCACGCCGAGCCGGCCGTAGGCGTCGTCGCCCGGCTTTGCAACAATGCGCTCGGCCACTTCGCGCTGGAACATCAGCGTGAGGCTCTCGAAGAAGGGGGGCCAGGGCTCGACCGTGAGCCAGCGGGTGAGGAGCTCGGTGCCGATGTTGTACGGCAGGTTGGAAACGAGCTTGGTGGGGCCATCGGCGAGCGTCGCGTAGTCGATCGCGAGCGCATCGCCGGAGATGACCTCGAGCCGGCCGGGATAGGCCGCGGCGATCTGCGCAAGGGCAGGGAGGGCCCGCTCGTCGCGTTCGATGGCTATGACCTTCCTCGCCCCCTCCGCCAGGAGCGCCCGGGTAAGGCCGCCAGGGCCGGGCCCCACCTCGATCACGGTCGCCTCTGCGAGCGGCGCCGCGACGCGGGCGATGCGGGCGGTGAGGTTGAGATCGAGCAGGAAGTTCTGCCCGAGCTCCTTTCTGGCGCGCAGCCCGTGCGCGGCGATCACTTCGCGCAGGGGAGGAAGGGTGTCGATCTGCATTCCGGTTCGTTAGCGGATTTGCGGTGTGGGCGAAATAGCCGCTTGACCTTGCCATGATGGGAAGGTGCACCAAGCCACCACCGGCCGATCCGGCCGACACGCGAAAGGAGACGAACATGCAACTGAAGCTCGCAATCGCCACGCTGGCGCTGATGACCTCGGCCGCGCTCGGGCAGGACCACTCGATGCACGGCACGACCGATGCGACGACGGCCACCGACCTTCCGGCAGTGTGCCTCGCCGACGCGGGAGCGCATGGGGCCATGGCGGCGCCCGGGCACGCGGTGGGCGGCGATGCCGCGCACCAGGACCTGATGGACGGCATGGACAAGATGAACGCCGACATGATGGCCGGCGGGACGGCCGCCGACCTCGACGTCGCGTTCGTCTGCTCGATGATCCCGCATCACCGCGGCGCCATCGACATGGCCGAGGCGGAACTGGCGCACGGCGACGATCCATGGGCGAAGGCGCTGGCCGCCGAGATCATCGCGGCTCAGGAGAAAGAAATCGCGGCGATGCTGAAGTGGCTTGAGGGGGTGAAGTAGGGGATATCCGGCAGCTCACTGCGCTGCCTGCTGGTGCAGGGCGCCGCCGGTCAGCTTGTCGGCCAGGCGGATCGCAGCGAGGAAGCTCGCGGTGGAGCCCTTGCCGCTGCCCGCGAGGTCGAAGGCGGTGCCGTGGTCGGGGGAAGTGCGGACGATCGGCAGCCCCAGTGTCACGTTCACCGCCTCGTCGAAGGCGACCGTCTTGATCGGGATGAGCGCCTGGTCGTGGTACATGGCGATCACCGCGTCGTAGCGGCGCCAGTGCGGCGGATAGAACAGCGTGTCGGCCGGGATCGGCCCCTCGGCCGCAATCCCCGCATGCGTGAGGTGGGCCACGGCGGGCCCGACGACATCGAAATCCTCGCGGCCGATGGTGCCGCCTTCGCCTGCATGCGGATTGATGCCGGCGAAGCCCAGCCGCGGCTCGGCGATGCCGAAACGGGTGCGGAGGCTCTGCGCGGCGATGCGGCCGGTCGAAACCAGCAGTTCCTGCGTGAGGAGGCCGGGGACGTCGCGCAGCGGGACGTGGATGGTGGCGGGAATGACCCGCAGTTCCTCATGTGCGAGCATCATCAGCGGCATCGGCGTGTTGCCGCCGCTCTCGCATAGCGAGGCGAGGTATTCGGTGTGGCCCGGGTGCTTGAAGCCGGCGGTGTAGAGCACCGCCTTGTGAATGGGCGCGGTGACGACCCCGCGTGTCGTGCCGGTGAGCGAGGCCTCGACGGCCCGGGCGATCGCTTCGATCACCACCTTGCCGGAGAGCGGCGTGGGCTCGCCCGGCTTGTCGGGGACGAGGCCGTCGACATGCGCAACCGGCAGGGCGTCCGGAAAGATCGAGGCTGCGCCGGCTGGATCGCTCGGTGCCAGCGTGATCCTGAGGCCGAGCCGGTCGGCGCGGGCCTTCAGGAAATCGAGGTGGCCATAGAGGATGAATGGCGGCAGGCCGAGCTGGAGGCGGGCGGTGTAGAGCCGCATCGCCAGATCCGGGCCGATGCCGGCCGGCTCACCCATGGTGAGAGCCAGCGGCGGATAATGAAGCTCCGGCACGTCGCACCTCGTGAAACTCGCCCGCGCGGGTGCGCCGGCGCACGACCACTAGCACTCGTCCCTGAACGGATCGGCTGCCGCTTGCGCGCAAAGCACGGGCGGCTGCTTAACGGTTCGTTAGTTGCGAACGATGCGTGCCTTCTGGCGCAACTCGGCGAGATACTTCTCGGCCTCGGCCTTGAAGGCGTCCTGGCCCTGCTCGTTGCGCAGCTTGTTCTTGACGAAGGTGGTGTCGCGCGCGGCGGTCTTCGAGCAGACGGCGAGCATCGACACGCCGCCCTCCGTGACGCGCGGCTTGGTAATGCCGCCGACGTTGAGGCCGGCGAGTTCCTTGGCCAGCGCCTCGGGCAACTGTGTGGCATGGCGGCGGCCCATGTCGCGCACGGCGGCGTCGGTGAACTTCAGCGACACGTCGACGGCGCTGTCGCAGCCCTGGAAGGCGGCGCGGTACCTGTTGGCTTCGCCGGTGCGGGCGGAGGCCTTGCCGCCGATGAAGAGCACTTCCTTGAGCACGTAGTCATAGCTCATGTCAGTGGTGAGGGAGGCCTGCGCCTGCTGGTCGAGCTGCAGGTCGGACATCTTCACGCGGCTGCGGATCGCAACCTCGGAAACCTTCTGCCAGGCCAGCGCGGCCCTCAGGCGGGCCTTCATCGTGGCATCGCCCACGCCGTTGGAGCGGAGCAGCTCGGTGAGCTTGTCGGTCGACAGCTTGACGTTGCGGGCGACCTGCGCGAACGCGTCGGACACCTGTTGCTCGCTGATCTCGATGCCGAGCCGCTGAGCTTCCTGGAGCTGCAACTGTTCCGTGATCAGCGAATCGAGGGCCTTGGACGTGCCGCCGCCGCCTTCCAGCTTCATCAGCTGCACGCGGGCGGCCACTTCCTTGTCGTCGATGGCGACGCCGTTCACGGTCACGGCGGTCGCGGCATAGGCGGGGGCGAGTGCTCCGAGGCTGAGCATTGTGCCGAGAAGCGTTGCGGCAAGCAGGCGGTTCATTTCGTCACCATCGGTTCTGGAAGGCCACCGGATACGCCCCCGGCTCGGCACTTCAATGTTGGATGATTGCGGCCAAATCTAGAAACCGAAGCCGAACTCGGCGCCCGGCGCCTTGAGTTTGAGGCTCATTCCGAAGGCCAGCGAGTCAGGG
>JAEYTN010000279.1 GCA_023433985.1 Pseudomonadota bacterium
GGCGCCGCTCGAGCATGGCCTCGGCGGTCGAAACCAGCTGGACCACGACCGCATTGCCCTCGGCCAGCGCCGTGTCGATTGCGGGGAGCAGGCTCGGCAGCTTCATCGACAGGAGGAGCTGGGCAAAGAAGCGCTGCTTGGTGCCCTCGAATATCGAGAGCGCGGCCGATTTAGCGCCGGAGTTGAGCGTATCGCCGCTTTCGGCATCGACGATGCGAGTCGCTTCGAGCGCCTGCTGGAGGTTCGCGTGAATGATCGCCCAGGCCTCGGCATAGGCGTCGTAGACCGAGACCTGGTCCTCGGTCAGGCAATGTTCGAGGATCTCGTATTCGACGCCGGCGAACGACAGCGCGCGGGCTGTGTAGAGCCCCAGCGATTTGAGGTCGCGCGCGACCAGTTCCATCGCGGCGATACCGCCGTCGCGGATGTCGGCGACGAACGCCTCGCGGTTGGCGAAGGCGGTCTCGGGCCCCCAAAGACCGAGCCGGGTCGCGTAGGCGAGATTATTGACGTCCGAGGCGCCAGTTGCGGAAGCGTAGAGCACGCGGGCGCGCGGCAGGAGGTTCTGCAGGCGAACGCCGGCGACGCCCTGCTCGGATCCCTTGGTTCGCCCGCGCGATCCTTCGCCGCCCGCGGCATTCGCCATCGCATGGGCTTCGTCGAAGACGATTACGCCATCGAAGTCATCGCGGGCCCATTCGAGGATCTGGTCGAGCCGCGTCGTGTCGCTGCGACCGGAGCGCAGCGTCGGGTAAGTGACGAAGAGAATGCCCTCGGCCATGCCCACGGGACTGCCGAGCTTCCACGAGCCGAGCGGCTGGATGTCGATCGGCAGGCCGCCGAGCGCGGACCAGTCGCGCCGAGCGTCCTCGAGCAATGCCTCGTTCTTGGTAATCCAGATATGCCGCCGCTCGCCGCGCACCCAGCGGTCGAGGATGACGCTCGCGACCTGACGGCCCTTGCCGGCGCCGGTGCCGTCGCCAAGGAAGTAGCCCGTGCGGTAGGCGTGGCCTTCGGCACTGGGCTTGAGCGAACAGCCCTTGTCCTCGGGCTCGAACAGCCCCGGCAGGTCGCGGGCGTGGGCGCTCACGGTGTAGATCAGCGTCTCGACCTGGGCCTCGGAGAGAATACCCTTCTCGACGAGCCCGGCTGGGAGCTGCGGGATTGCGTCCGGGACCGGCGCGGCGATCGAGCCCATGGCGACGGACTCGACCAGCGGGGTCGGATGCCCGGCGGCCGCGGCAATGGCGATGCGGCTCGGACGGTAGGGCAGATAGTGGCCGACCTGTTCGGCGATCGGCGCGGGCGCTTCGAGCGGCTCGTAGGCAACCGGCCCGGCTTCCATCGGCGCAGTCGGGGAGCTGGCGATTGGAGGAAGCGGTTTTCTGGCCGGCGCGACGAAGCGCAGCGGCGAAGCGCGCGGGCGGAGGATCGGCTGCTCCGGGCGTCCGGCGGGCACGCGAGTGGGCACGCCGTCGATCAAGGCGGCAAGCTCGGCGAAGTCGCTGGAGCGCACGACGACGGGATCGCCTGATGGGTCAGCCTTGTTGAATATCAGGAGACGCGTGGTGATCGAGGTACCGTGCTTAACGAAGCCGTGCTCGATCGCGACATTGAGCCGAAGCGCCACCGGGCCCGTCGTGTCGGCAAGGAAGCGAGGCACGTCGAACCACTCAGGCATGATCGCGACAAGCCGGCCGCCCGAAGCGAGGCGTTTCCAGGCCGAACGCAGATGCCTTCCGCCCGTGCGGCTGTCGTGGCCGCGCTCGATCCCGTGCGAATAGGGCGGGTTCATGAGCACCGCGTCCGGCCGCAAAAGGGGGCTGAGCAGTTCGTCGATCAGCTCGCCGTCGTGCGCCGTAACCCGCGCATCGGGAAAGAGCGTCTCGAGATAGTGGCGGCGCAACGGCGAGATCTCGTTGAGGACGAGCCGCGCGCCGCGCTTCGCGGCCCAGAGCGCGAGCATCCCGGTTCCGGCCGAAGGTTCGAGAAGCAGTTCGTCGGCGATCGGGGCGCAAGCGCGCGCGGCAAGCCAGGCCATGCGCGGCGGGGTCGCGAACTGCTGCAGCTCGATCTGCTCGTCGCTGCGCACGGTCTGGCTCGGGATCAGGGCATCGAGCTGCGCGAAGACCCGCTCCGCATCGGCGGGCGAGGTGGTGAGGCCAACGTTGGCGTGCTGCTGTAGCCAGAGCACCTGCGAGAGCTCGAGCGCGGCATGTGCATCGCGCACCGACCAGCGGCCCTCGGCATCGCTGCCGCCGAAGTGGTCGTGCATGGTCCGATTGAGCACCTGCCGGGTGACGGTATCGCCTGCGCGGATGATCGCGGCGAGCGTGCGTGCGGCGGCGAGAACGAGCGGTTCGGGGGAAGCCTCGAACGCGAAAGCGGGAGAAGACGGGGACATGGGACCTCCTGACGAGGCCAAGTTCGTGCTGAGGGCCTCGCGAGGCCAAAGGCTCCTCTTCTCTTGGGGTCAGGCACCGGCGAGCAGGCGTCGCACCAGCACGTCGTTCCAGTCGTCGCCGGATCGGTCGGGACAGCGCGTCACGATGCGCCTGCCCTCCAAAGCATAAGCTTCGCGTGCCCGATCTTCAGCGAGGAACCCGCCGGCGTCGTGATCGATGAAGAGATGAAGCTCGCGCACGCTCTCGGGGATCGTGACGAGGCCGAAGCGCTCGTTACCAAGCGTGGCCCAGCACGGAACGCCGAACAGCTGCATCGCCGAGAGCGCCGACTCCACGCCTTCGGCGAGACCGAGCCGCCCTCCTCTCGGACTGCTGAGACGCACAGCGCCTCGCCCGAGGCTGCCCAACGCGCGCTTGGGCCTTTCCATGGCCGCCAACTTTGCGGTCTTTGGATCGAGGAAGGTGCGATGAATGGCGATGACACCGAGGTCGGTGCGAACGGCCGCGAGCATCGCCGGTAGAAACCGGACCGCGCCCTTGGGGCCGAGCGGTGTCTTGCCGTGAAAGCGCAGGTCCGGCGAGATCTGCACGATCCCCCGACCCCGAAGATACTGCTCGGCCGGGCTGTCCACCAGCGCCGCGGCGGCTCGCCACAACCGGCAGGCGTTGGGGTCGGCGGATTCCTGGAAATCGCGCACGGGCAAAGGTTCGCCGGAACCATCGAAC
>JAEYTN010000260.1 GCA_023433985.1 Pseudomonadota bacterium
GCCTCGCCGGTCCCCGCCCACCTTTACCAACCCGAGGCACATGCCGGCGGGCGCTTCGGCACGTCCAGCGCAACCGAGGCAAACAAAAAGGCCCGGAGTTGCCCCCGGGCCTCGAATGCTGGAACCAGCGATCCTTACTGGATCGGGCCCTTCTCGACGAACTTGCCACCTTCGAAGGCGAGTTCGACGATGACGCCGTCGACGTCGCCGGCCGCGTCGAAGTCGAGCGGGCCGCCGGCGCCTTCATAGTCGATGTCGGTGCCGGCCTTGATCAGTTCGACAGCCTTGGTCCACTCGCCGGGCAGGATCTTCTCGCCCGGAGCCGAGGAGACCTCGCGCAGCGCGGCCGAAACGCCCTCGCGCGAAGCCGAGCCGTTCTTCTCGATGGCAAGGGCCAGCAGGAAGGCGGCGTCGTAGGCCTGCGGCACGTAGGTGCCGGCCGGGTCGATACCGGCGTCGGTGGCCATCTTGTTGAACACCGCGGCCGAATCGCCGGTGTAGGCGCCGGCGCGGGTGGCGATGATCTTGCCTTCGACGGCGTCAGCCGCGATGCCGCTCGTCAGGTCGTCGGCAACCATGCCGTCGCCGCCGACGAAGGCGGTGAACTCGCCGCCCTCGACAGCCTGCTGCAGGATCGTCTTGCCCGAGCCCGAGGCGTAGGCGAGGATCACGAGGTTCTGCGAGCCGCCCGAGGACAGCTGGCCCAGCTCGGCGCGGTAGTCGGCCTTGCCGTCTTCATGCGCAACGTTGGCCGAAACCGTGCCACCGCCGGCCGTGAAGGTCTGCACGAACACGTCGGCGAGGCCCTTGCCGTAGTCGTTGTTCACGTAGGTAACGGCCACGTCCTTGATGCCCTTGGCGAGCACCAGTTCGGCCATCTTCACGCCCTGGAAGGCGTCCGACGGGGTGGTGCGGTACACCAGGTCCTTGTCGTCGAGCGTGGTGAGCACGGGGGCCGAGGAGGCCGGGGAGATCTGCACGACGTTGCCGGGAATGCCGGCAGTGGTGGCGCCCGCAACGGTCGGGCCGGTGCAGAACGCGCCGAAGATCGCCGTCACCTGGTCGGTGTTGACGAGGCGGTCGGCCGCCGGGCCGGCTGCCGTGGCGTCGCAGCCGCTGTCACCCACGGACGTGACGATCTTGCCGCCGTTGAGGATGCCGCCGTTGGCGTTGACCTGGTCGAAGGCCAGCTGCGCACCGGCGACGATCGGGCCGGCCATGGATTCGATCGGGCCGGTGATATCGCCGAGGATGCCGATCTTCACGTCTTCGGCCAGCGCCGGCACGGCAAGCCCGAGCACCATCGCGCCGACAGCGAGGCCAAGCAGAGAATGGGTTTTGGTCATGATGTCCCTCTTAGGCGTCGCGCCTGTCCCCGGCACCGTTCTTGGGGCACCTTCAAAGCCAGGCACAACAATGGATGGGGGCATGCTTTCACGCCCCACTGCGGGCGATATTGCATAGATCGGCGGGGGGAGTCATCCGGTTTTGATCAGTTGGTAAAGGGTCTGGGCGTTGTGTTTGCTTGCACTCCACCTATAAGTTCGCCCCCGTCTTTCAAGCATTGCCGGGTCCGGATGCGCGTTCTCTGCTTTCTCGTGCTCTCAGCGGGACTTTTCCTCGGCACCGCCGCCCTGGCCCAGGACTCCATCCAGACGCTCGAGACCAATCAGGCCGGGGCCGAGGGCGAGGCGCCGGCCGCCGAGCCGGCACCGCCGCCGCCCTGCGGCACGCAGCCGATGAGCATCGCGCGCATGGCCTGGCCGTCCGCCGCCATCCTCGCCGAAGTGCATTCGCGGCTGCTCACGGCCTATTACCAGTGCAACGTGATGCTGCAGGAGGGCGATCTCGCGGCTACCGGCTCCTCGATGGGCGCCACCGGCCAGCCTGCCGTCGCGCCCGAGATGTGGATCGCCCGCATCGCCGATATCTGGAACGCCGCCATGCAGGGCCAGAAGGTGCGGCAGGCCGGCGTTTCCTACGCCGATCCGGTGTTCGAAGGCTGGTTCGTGCCCGACTATGCTGCGGCGCAGTGGCCGGAGGTCACCACGATCGACGGGCTCAAGGCGCATGCCGCCGATTTCGGCGAGGGCGGTGGGCGTGGCCGCTTCATCTCCTGCCCGGTCGATTGGGGCTGCGCCATCGTCAACCGCAACATGCTGCGCGCCTATGGCCTCGACCAGCAGTACGACGTGGTGGAGCCGGCGAACCGCTTCGAGCTGGATACGCTCATCGCCGAGGCCGTGGGCCGCAAGCAGCCGATCCTGTTCTACTACTGGCAGCCCAACGCCATTCTCAGCCAGTTCGCCTTCAAGCCGGTGACGCTCGCGGCCTACAATCGCGACGCCTTCCTCTGCATGGGCCGCGCCGCCTGCGCCGGGCCGGCCCCCACCGGCTTCGCCCCCGATCCGGTGATCACTGCCCTCGCCGAGTGGGTTTATCTCGAGGCGCCGCAGGTGGCAGCCTATTTCAGCCGCGCCCACATGCCCTTCGCCGAGATGAACCTGATGCTGCAGCAACTCGGGGAGCCGGGCGCGACGGTCGAAACCGTCGCCGACCGGTTCGTCGCCGAGCGCGCCGAGGTCTGGCGCCCCTGGGTCGGCCTCTCGGCGCAGGACCCAGCCGTCCAGCCGGCGCAGTGAGCTGATCCGACCTTTCGCCTAAGCCGCAAGCCGCGCCCGGGCTGCCTTGCGCGCCGAGCGAAGCGCTGTCTATAAAGGCGGCCGGGAAGTCTCGGGACGTTGGAGTATCGATTTTGGACGTGAAGCGGATCAACGACCACGTGAGCGTGTCCCCGCAGATCAATCCCGAGGATGTCGCCGCCATCAAGGCGCAGGGCTTCGTCGCCATCATTAACAACCGGCCGGACGGGGAATCCCCGGACCAGCCTCCCAGCGCGGTGATCGAACAGGCCGCGCATGATGCCGGGCTCGCCTACCACTACATCCCGCTGGGCCGTGAAGGGGTAAGTCTCGACATGGTGGAACAGACCAAGGCCGTGCTCGAGGGGAGCAATGGCCCGGTCTTCGCCTTCTGCCGCTCGGGCACGCGCTCCACCACGCTGTGGGCGCTCAGCCAGGCCGGCGAGGCGCCGGCCAACGAGATCATCTCGGCGGCGGCCAATGCGGGCTACGACATGTCCCACCTCGCGGGACATCTGAGCCAGAAATAAGGGGCAGCGGCCCCGGGGCCAGCGGGCTCGCGGGGACTTATCCCCGCGGTGCCCGCGTGGCGCCAGACTACCCCTGCCGGCGCCACAAGCGCCTTGCCCCCTCCTGCTCGGGTTAAATCGATGCCGATCAAGAAAATCCTCGTCGCCAACCGCAGCGAAATCGCCATCCGGGTGTTTCGCGCGGCCAACGAGCTGAACATCAAGACCGTCGCCTGCTACGCCGAAGAGGACAAGCTGGCGCTGCACCGCTTCAAGGCCGACGAGGCCTACCTGATCGGCAAAGGCAAGGGACCGGTCGAAGCCTACCTGCAGATCGACGAGTATATCCGCGTCGCCCGAGTTTCCGGTGCCGACGCCATCCACCCCGGCTACGGCCTCCTGTCCGAATCGCCCGAGTTCGCCGAGGCCTGCGAGGAAGCGGGCATCATCTTCATCGGCCCGCGCCCGCAGACCATGCGCGACCTTGGCAACAAGGTCGCCGCCCGTAACATGGCGATCGCGTCCGACGTGCCGGTGGTGCCAGCCACAGACGCGCTGCCCGACGACATGGACGAAGTGAAGCGCATGGCCGCCGAGATCGGCTATCCGCTGATGCTCAAGGCGTCGTGGGGCGGCGGCGGCCGCGGCATGCGTCGTATCATGGACGAATCGACGCTGGTCCACGAAGTGTCCGAGGGCAAGCGCGAGGCCAAGGCCGCCTTCGGCAAGGACGAGATGTATCTCGAAAAGCTGATCGAGCGCGCCCGCCATGTCGAGGTGCAGCTGATCGGCGACGACCACGGCAATCTCGTGCACCTGTTCGAGCGCGACTGCTCGGTGCAGCGCCGCAACCAGAAGGTGGTGGAGCGCGCGCCCGCCCCCTACATGAGCGACGCGGTGCGCGACGCGCTCACTGCCTCGGCCATCCGGCTCGGCCAGGCCGCCAACTACCGTGGCGCCGGCACGGTCGAGTTCCTGCTCGATGCCGATACCGACAAGTTCTACTTCATCGAAGTGAACCCGCGCATCCAGGTCGAGCACACGGTGACCGAGGTCGTCACCGGCATCGATATCGTCAAGGCGCAGATCAAGCTGCTGCAGGGCGCGGTGATCGGCACGCCGGAGTCGGGAGTGCCGAAGCAGGAGGATATCCACCTCAACGGCCACGCCATCCAGTGCCGGGTCACCACCGAGGACCCCGAGCAGAACTTCATCCCGGACTATGGCCGGATCACTGCCTATCGCGAGGCGACGGGCTTCGGCGTGCGGCTCGATGGCGGCACCGCCTATGCCGGCGCGGTGATCACCCGCTACTACGATCCGCTGCTCGAAAAGATCACCTGCTGGGCGCCGACGGCCGACGAAGCCATTGCGCGCATGCACCGCGCGCTGCGCGAGTTCCGCATCCGCGGCGTGGCGACGAACCTCGCTTTCCTCGAAAACATCATCACCCATCCGGATTTCGTCGAGAACCGCTACACCACCCGCTTCATCGACACGACGCCGGCGCTGTTCGACTTCAAGCGGCGGCAGGACCGGGCGACCAAGCTCCTCACCTACATTGCGGACGTTACCGTCAACGGCCACCCTGAAGTGCGCGACCGGCCACGCCCCCCGGCCGACGCGATCGAGCCGCGGGTCCCGGAATACGAACCGCTGATCGTGGTGGAGGGCTCCAAGCAGATCCTCTACCGCGACGGGCCCAAGGGCCTCGCCCGGTGGATGAAGAACCAGCAGCAGGTGCTGTTCACCGACACCACGATGCGCGACGCGCACCAGTCGCTGCTCGCGACGCGCATGCGCTCGTTCGATATCACCCGCATCGCGCACGCCTATTCACGCGGGCTGCCGAACCTCTTCTCGCTCGAGTGCTGGGGCGGCGCCACGTTCGACGTTGCCATGCGCTTCCTGAACGAGGATCCTTGGGAGCGGCTGAGCGCCGTCCGCGAGGGCGCCCCGAACATCCTGACGCAGATGCTGCTGCGCGGCAGCAACGGCGTCGGCTACACCAACTACCCCGACAACGTCGTGAAGTTCTTCGTGAAGGAAGCGGCCAAGGGCGGTGTCGACGTCTTCCGCATCTTCGACTGCCTCAACTGGGTGGAGAACATGCGCGTCTCGATCGACGCGGTGGCCGAGGCCGACAAGGTGGCAGAAGGCGCCATCTGCTACACCGGCGATATGCTCGATCCCGACCGGGCGAAGTACGATCTCAAGTACTACGTCGCGCTCGCCAGGGAGCTCGAAGCGGCCGGCGCCCACGTGCTGGGCCTCAAGGACATGGCGGGGCTGCTGAAGCCCGCCGCGGCCAGGAAGCTCATCGAGGTGCTGAAACAGGAAGTGGGCCTGCCGATCCACCTGCACACCCACGATACGTCCGGCGCCGCGGCCGCCACGATCATGGCGGCGGTCGATGCTGGCGTGGATGCGGTCGACGCCGCGATGGACGCGCTCAGCGGCACCACCTCGCAGCCGACGCTCGGCTCGCTGGTAGCGGCGCTCAAGGATGGTCCGCGTGACCCCGGGCTCGACGGCAAGGTGATCCGGGAAATCTCGTTCTACTGGGAAGCCGTACGGACGCAGTATCGGGCCTTCGAGAGCGACCTCAAGGGCGGCGCTTCGGAAGTCTACCTCCACGAGATGCCCGGCGGGCAGTTCACGAACCTCAAGGAGCAGGCGCGCTCGCTCGGCCTCGAGTCGCGCTGGCACGAGGTGGCGCAGACCTATGCCGACGTGAACCAGATGTTCGGCGATATCGTGAAGGTGACGCCTTCATCGAAGGTGGTCGGCGACATGGCGCTGGCCATGGTGTCGGCGGGCCTGACCCGCACCGATGTCGAGGATCCGAGCCGCGACATCGCCTTCCCGGATTCGGTGGTCGGCTTCTTTGCCGGCGATCTCGGCCAGCCTCCGGGCGGCTTCCCCGCGAAGCTGCAGAAGAAGGTGCTGAAGGGCCGTACGCCGCTCACCGATCGCCCCGGCTCCTACCTCAAGCCGACCGACCTCGAGGCGGAGCGCGCCAAGATTGCCAAGGAAGCCGGCGAGGAGATCGACGACAAGCGTCTCGCTTCGTACCTGATGTACCCCAAGGTGTTCACCGACTTCGTCCGGACGCAGGACAAGTACGGTCCCACCGAGGTGCTGCCGACGCCGGTCTATTTCTATGGGCTGAAGGAAGGCGAGGAAGTCTTCGTCGACATCGAGAAGGGCAAGACGCTGGTCCTTACCTACCAGGGCCGCACCGAAACCAACGAGAAGGGCGAGGTCCGGGTCTTCTTCGACCTCAATGGCCAGCCGCGCACCATCACCGTGCCGGATCGGCTGAAGGTCGGCGAGGTGAAGGTCCGCGCCAAGGCCGCCCTCGGTGATGCCAAGCAGGTCGGGGCCCCGATGCCGGGCGTCATCTCCGGCCTCGGCGTCAAGGTCGGCGACAAGGTGTTCGCGGGCGACGTGCTGCTCTCGATCGAAGCAATGAAGATGGAAACCGCCATCCACGCCGAGGCCGACGGCGTCGTGGCCGAGGTGACGGTGAAGCCGGGCGACCAGATCGACGCCAAGGACCTGCTGGTGCGGTTCGAGTAGGCCGCCCATCGTGCAAGCAGAAGGCCCGGGAGAACCCGGGCCTTCGTCACTTTCGGCGGTCAGCGCGCGTGCGGTCGGCGCTCTCGGCCCGTCGTCCGGTCGGGCGGGGCGAACAACCTCTCGGGCGTTGCCGGCGGGCCATCGTAGCTGGCTTGGCACCACGGACATCGCCGGGCCGCTCGCGGCCGCGTCCCCGAACAGGACCGGCAATATCGAAGTGCGCTCATGTCCTCTCTCATTCCGGCGCCAACGGAACCTTGGCCAGCGTCTGGAGGAAGAGCGCTCGGTCCGCCACGGAGCGGAGCCGGATGGTCATCGTCTCGGTCTTGATGGGGGTCTGGGGCGGCAGGGCATAGCCCAGCTCGGGCAGGTGGGCGCTCGCCCAGTCGCGGAAGCGGCTGAGCTTGTTGGCGCCAGAGATGGGGAAAGTGGCGGAGTACTTGAAGGTCATGGACAGCACCTCACGACCGACATGCGTGTGCGCCCGCGCCAAGAGGGCGCGGGTTTGGCAGGTCGGAAAAACCAGGGAGAGAGTTTCGCGAGTATCCCGGTGCCGCTCTTGCCCCGGCGGGCAGGTAGCGACACCAGGCAGCTAGCCTGCGTTGGTGAGGCGGCTCAGATGTCGTTTCGGCGGGAACATGCTGCTCATGGCGGGCATCATGGCGATCTCGAAGCCGTTGTCAAACCGGCGCTCACACTCAGCGCCGGCGATACTCGCCATCGATCACCTTGGCGCCATCGGCGCTGCGCCCGTAGACCGGCGCCTTCCTCGGCAGCATCTTCACGATCCAGCCGACCATCAGCGGAACAACGACGAAGTCGTCGACCCAGCCGAGCAGCGGGACCACATCGGGAATCAGGTCGATCGGGCTCAGCAGGTAGGCGGGCACCAGCAGCATCAGGGCCTTGAGATGCCACGGCGTCTCGGGCGCCATGAAAGTGCGCCACAACGTTGCGAGTTCATTTCGGAAGGTGACGAAGCGTACGAGCAATCTGGTCATGATCCAGAACACATGGTCCGTGCGGGGCTGCGCTTCAAGGTCACGCAAACGTAACATTGCGCGGTCACCCTCAAAGGCCTATTTGCGTAGCGCGCAAGAGGTATTGGCATGAGCATTTCTCCCCGCCGGCAGTCGGTCGGCGTCAATGTCGGTGGCGTGATGGTGGGCGGCGGCGCCCCGATCGTCGTCCAGTCGATGACCAATACCGACACCGCCGATATCGAAGGGACCGTGCGCCAGGTGGCGCAGCTCTGGCGTGCCGGCTCCGAAATCGTCCGCATCACAGTCGACCGCGACGAGGCGGCCGCCGCGGTGCCGCATATCCGAGACCGGCTGGCGCAGCGCGGCATCAACGTGCCGATCGTGGGCGACTTCCACTATATCGGCCACAAGCTGCTCACAGACCATCCGGCCGCCGCCGAGGCGCTGGCGAAGTACCGCATCAACCCAGGCAATGTCGGCTTCAAGGCCAAGCGCGACACGCAGTTCGCGACGCTGATCGAGCTGGCGATGAAATATGACAAGCCGGTCCGCATCGGGGTGAACTGGGGCTCGCTCGACGAGGAGTTGCTAACCCGGCTGATGGACGAAAACTCGGCCTCCGCCACGCCGGTCGGCGCTGCCGCCGTGCAGCGCGAAGCGATCATCCAGTCGGCGCTGCTCTCTGCCAGGCGCGCCGAAGAGCTTGGGCTCGGGCCCGACAAGATCATCCTCTCGACCAAGGTCAGCGACGTCCAGCATCTGATCGCGGTCTACCAGGACCTTGCGGCGCGCTGCGACTACGCGCTCCATCTGGGCCTCACCGAGGCGGGCATGGGCTCGAAGGGCATCGTCGCCTCGTCGGCCGCCATGGGCATCCTGCTGCAGCAGGGCATCGGCGACACGATCCGGGTTTCGCTCACTCCCGAACCCGGCGGCGATCGGACGCAGGAAGTGCGGGTGGCGCAGGAGCTGCTGCAGACCATGGGTTTCCGCCAGTTCCTGCCGGTGGTCGCGGCCTGCCCGGGCTGCGGACGCACCACGAGCAAGACCTTCCAGGTGCTGGCCAAGGAGATCCAGGACCACCTCTCGGCTTCGATGCCGGAGTGGAAGGAGCGTTACCCGGGCGTCGAGACGCTGTCGGTCGCGGTAATGGGCTGCATCGTCAACGGTCCGGGCGAGAGCAGGCATGCCGATATCGGCATCTCGCTGCCCGGAACCGGTGAAACGCCGGCTGCCCCGGTCTTCGTCGAGGGCCAGAAGGTCGCGACGCTGCGCGGCGCCGATGTGGCCGAGCAGTTTAAGGCGATGGTCGCCGACTATATCGAGCGGCGCTTCGGGGCCGGGCAGAAAACGGCGGCCGAATAGCTACTTCTTGCGGTCGGCCTGCAGCCGCCTGCGCTTCTTGTCATAGCCGACCGATGAGAGGAACAGCGACAGGTTGAAGTCGAAGGCGATCGACACCGCTTCGGCTTGCGTGAACCACATGCGGTCGCGTTGCAGCCTCTCGGGCCACTCACCGAGTTCCTCCACGTCGCCGACCGCGTAGACCGCCATGGTGCAGGGCAGTTCGGTGCCATCGTGCAGCACCTTGATGAAGGCGTACCGCCCGATCGGTGCGTCCGGGCCCCTGGCCTGGATGCCGGCCTCCTCGAAGGCCTCCTGGAGCGCCGATTCGAGGCCCGACTTGCCGGGGATCGGCCAGCCTTTGGGCAGCAGCCAGTGCTTGGAGGTGCGCGAGGTGACCAGCAGGAACTCGAGCCCGCCGTCCGGCGCAAGGCGCCAGGGCAGGGCAGCCACCTGCCGCGCCTTCCGGATCACCTTCGCCTTGTCTGTCCGCGCCAACCGAATCTCCTGCCCCAAGCAGGCGGAATCTGCGCCATGCCCGGGCCTTGTGAGCAGACGACTGAAGTTATCCCCGCGAATCTGGTTCAGCCGAGGGCGGCGAAGCGCTGGTAGAGGCGGGTGGAGACGGCCGTCACCATCACCTGGGCGAAGCCGGTGAGGGCGGCGCCGAGTGGGACCAGGAGTATAGGCGCGAGCGGCCCGAAGATGGTGCCGACCAGCCCGCTCAGCATGAAGGTGGCCAGCGCAATCGGCAGCATGGTGACCAGTTGCACGCCGACGATGAACCAGAACTGCCCCCGCGTCTGAGCGAGGGCGGCAGGCAGCGAGGCGCGGTCGGGATCGAGCGCGAGCAGCGCCGGCAGCGTGGTGGTGCGGATGGTGAAGATCCAGGCAGCGACCAGAAGCCCAAGGATCAGCAGCATGCCGGGCAGGTTCACGTCCTGCTCTTCGGCGCCCGCGCCGGAGGGCAGGCTGGTGGGCGCCTCGTAGGGGCCGAGCAGGGTGTAGAGCGCCAGCGGGGCGGTCATGGCGAGCGTGATCACCACCGACCAGGCGGCGAAGCGCTGTGCCTCGGGGGTCGGGCGGATCGCCTCGGGGCGCACTTCCTCGTTCCGCGCGACGGCGCGGTAGAGGGCGAAGAGGTAGGGCGCGATCAGGTAGGTGGTGATGGCCGCGATCACGAGGTCCAGCACCGCATCGCCCAGACGCGTGTCGACCAGCCGGTGCACCAGGCCGCCGAGGAAGCCGACCACCATGATGCCGGCGACCAGCGTCAGCACGGTTGGCAGCCTGGTGGAGAAGACGCGGTAGGCATCCTCATAGGCCAGGGGGAAGTAGGCCCATAGGCTCGGCTGGCGGTCGGTCACGGCGTCCTCATCGGCAAGTCGGCCCATGTAGCCGATCGAAGGCTAATCGCCCGTTCCGCTGATCGGTGCAATGCATCAGCTCTGCCGCTCGGCAAAGAACCGGGCGGTGGCGCGCAGCGCGTCGGCGCGCTCGCCGAAGGGCAGGAGGGCCGTGAGGGCGTCGTGGATCACTTCGCCCAGCTGGCGCTGCGCGGCTTCGAGGCCGATGCGGGCGACGATGGTCTGCTTGCCGGCGCCGGCATCCTTGCCGGTGGCCTTGCCCATGGCCTCGGGGGAGGCGGTGACGTCGAGAATGTCGTCGGCGAGTTGGAAGGCGCGACCCGCGGCTTCGGCATAGTGGGTCAGGTGGAGGAGTTGGTCGTCCGAGGCGCCACCCAGGATTGCACCCATGCGGACGGCCGCACGGATCAGGGCGCCGGTCTTCATCGCCTGCATTCGGGCGATGGCACGCTCGGTAAGGAAACTCTTCTCGCCCTCGATGTCAGTCATCTGCCCGCCTGCCATGCCGCCTGCGCCGGCGCCGGCGGCGAGTTCGCCGACGAGGCGGAGACGCACGGCCGGGTCGGCATCGAGGCTGTCATGCGCGAGCACGCCGAAGGCGTGAGTGAGCAAGCTGTCGCCGGCAAGGATGGCGGTCGCTTCGTCGTAGGCGCGATGCACAGTGGGCTGGCCGCGGCGCAGGTCGTCGTCGTCCATTGCCGGCAGGTCGTCGTGGATAAGTGAGTAGCAGTGGATCATCTCTACGGCGAGGCCGGCCATCACGGTGCGCTCGGCGGGCAGCCCGAACACGCCGGCTGCCTGCCGCAGCAACAGCGGGCGCAGGCGCTTGCCACCGTTGAGGCTGCCGTGCCGCATCGCCGCGACCAGACGCTCGGGCGGGGCGCCCGGACCGGCCAGCGCGCCGACGGTCAGCAGCTCGTCGAGCGCTCCTTCGATGTCGGCGGCGGTACTGGCGAGCTCGGCTGAAAAATCGTACGGCAAGGCAGGAAGGTCCGGGGCAGGGCGCAAGGCTTCTAGCCGTTCTGCGGCGAATGCGAAAGCGCCCCGGTATTGCGGCGATTCTACCCCTTCCCAACCGGACATTTCTGCTCTATAGACCCCACCCAATTCCCGACAGACCCTGTCTGTTACACGCCGGAAAGTCTTCGGCGACCCGCTATTGAGAAATCTGGAGTACCG
>JAEYTN010000355.1 GCA_023433985.1 Pseudomonadota bacterium
GGGCCGTCTGGCCCGCCTCGAGGGTCATCGCGGTGCGGTAGACTTCGCCGAGTCCGGTGTCCGCCCACGGACCGCCGCCCTCGTTGAAGTTGGTCGCGAAGTCCCGCTCCTTGGCCACCGAGTAGACAAGATTGCCCGCCGTATCGAACAGGAACACGTCGTAGTACCCGCGCGCCTTCAGCAGCTCGCGATAATCCGCGTTGAGGGCGCGATGATGCAGGTCGTAGACCGGCAGGCGCGTCCGAGGTGTCGCGCAGCATCCGCTCCTCAAGCGCCTCGGGTGCGTTGTCGATATAGGCCTTCTGCAACAGCTCGCCGGGGTTGCCCTGCCCCTTCAGCGACCCCATGGCGCCGGCAAACAGGTCGATCGAGGTCGACACTTCGCTGCGGCCGGCGAACACGGTCAGATCCTCGGCGACGCCCGCCAGGTATTCGTGAGCGCGGAGCGCGCGTTGGCGGCCGCGCTCGTCAGCCGCTGTTGCGCCTGCTCGTTGACGATGCCGTCGCCCACCATGTATGCAGCGCCGCCGACACCGAGGCCGGCCACGAGGGCGATGGCGACGACCATTGCCGGAAGCTTCAGGGAAAGCCGCAAGTCAGACTCCTCGGCAGTTCGGGTCCTTCAGGAATCGGCAGTCAGTCTCCGCCCGGCCTCAAGTCGCCAGGCAAAAGAGCGCGTATGGCCATGCGCCCCCGGCAACACAGCCATCCGAAGCAAAGCGGGCGGCATCCCGCCGCCCGCCTGATTTCCTTCGCTATGAGCGCGTCAGAACTCGGCCCAGTCCTGGTCGATCGCCGCGTTGCCCCGCGTCAGGTAGGACTTCGCGGCCTTCTTCACCTTTTCCTGCAGCCCCTTGATGCCGCGGGGCGCGACCGGCTGAACGGGCGCCGGCCTGGCGTGAACGGCAGGAGTCGAGCCCGAGACGGTGAAGATGTCGACCACGCGGTCGAGTTCGTTGGCCTGCGCCTCGGTCTGCTCGATGGCGGCATTGGTTTCTTCGACCAGCGCCGCGTTGTGCTGCGTCATCTCGTCGAGTTGGCGCACCGCGGTGTTGACCTCCTCGATGGCCGAGGCCTGTTCACGGCTCTCGCGGGCGATGCCGTCCATCAGCGCGTTCGACGAGCGGGCGGCTTCCAGCATGGCTTCGAGCCGGGCCGCGGCGTCGGCGACGAGCTTGGAGCCGGTCCTCACCTCGGTGCCCGACTGCTCGATCAGCACCTTCACCTCGGAGGACGCTTCGGCCGCCGACTGGGCGAGGCGGCGAACCTCGACGGCTACGACCGCGAAGCCCTTGCCGGCTTCGCCTGCGCGCGCCGCTTCAACCGACGCGTTGAGCGCAAGCAGGTTGGTCTGGAAGGCGATGTCGTCGATCAGCCCGATGATGTTGGAAATCTTGGCCGAGGAGGCCGTGATCCGCTCCATTGCCGAGTTCGCCTCGCCCATCACCTGCCCACCCTCTTCTGCAGTGCGGGTGACGGTGGAGGCGACGTGACTCGCTTCCCTGGCGCGCTCGGCATTCTGTGTCACCGTCGCGGCGAGCTGCTCCATCGCGGCGGAGGTTTCCTCGATGGTGGCGGCCTGCTTGGTGGTGCGCTCGGACAGGTCGTTGGCGCCCGACAGGATTTCGCCCGTCGCGGTTTTCAGCCCGCGCGAAGTCTCCTTGAGCTGGGCGACGATGGCGCTGAGCCTGTCGGCCACGGCGTTCGTGTCGTTCTTGAGCCGGGCGAAGGCGCCCTCGTAGTCGCCCTGCATCCGCTTGGTGAGGTCGGTATCGGCGAGCGCCGCAAGGACCTCGCCGGTCTCACTGATGCCGCGATCGACGGTGGCCACGAGGTTGTTGACGCTGCCGGCCAGCGCGTTGAGCTCGGCATCGGGGAACTCCGCTTCGACGCGGCGCGAAAAGTCGCCGGCGACGGCGGCATCTACGACCTGGCCGAACGAGCGCTGCAGCTCCGCCATCATGGCGGAGCGCGCCTGCTGGTCGCGGATGATGCGGGCGGCCTCGGCCTCTGTCATCTCGGCGACCTTGAGGCCGTTCTGGCGGAACACTTCCACCGCCTTGGCCATGTCGCCGATCTCGTCGCGGCGCTTGGCATAGGGCACATCCACCGCGTAGTCGCCATTGGCGAGCTTCAGCATGACGCCGTTCATCTTCGAGACCGGCTTCGCCACCCACGTGCCGAGCAGCGCGAAGGCGCCGAGCCCGATAACGAGGATCATACCCCCGCCCATCAGCAGGTTGCGCATCTGCTCTTCGGAAGCCGCGAGCAGGGTAGCCTGCGGCACCGCGACGATCACCGACCAGCTCTGCTCCGAGCCCGGCAGGTCGACCTTGCGGGCGGTCATCTTCCAAGTCTGGCCGGCAGCCTCGCCGGTGGAGGCGTAGGTGTCGGCTGCCTGCAGCCCCTCGGTGGCGTCGATCGCCCAATCCTCGGTGATCGGAGTGCCGACGAGAGTCGGATCGGGGTTCACCACCCAGATGTTCTTCTGGTTGATGACGCCCATGAAGCCGGTGCCCATCGGTACGGTGCCGCCGATCAGGGTCGCCAGCGCGTTGCCGTTGAAGGCGACCCCGCTCATGCCGACGGGCCGGCCGCTCGAGTTGCGGATGATATCGGTGAACGAGGTGTAGAGCACCCCGTCGTAGTTGTCGGGCCCGGTGATCTCGGGCTTGCCGGCGGCCATGGGGCCGTCGAGCCAGGCGTAGTCGGCACCTTCCGCCGCCTCGAGCGACTGGTAGCCGAGCTGGCCGTCGGCGCCGCGGCTGGCATAGATGCCGACATGGCCATCGGCGTACTTGAACTGCGAGCCGCCGAAGACCGGCGAGTTACCCAGCTTGGCTTCGGGCGCAAACATCATGTAGACGCCCAGCGCCTCGGGCAGCACCTTGAGCTGGTTGGAGACCACCCCGCCATAGACGCTCGGCGCCCCGTTGGGTTCGGTCATCAGCGCCTCGGCAGTGCGCGCCACGGACGAGGCGGCGGCGGCGTAGGCGGCGAGGAAGGCGTTGATCTTCTGCGCTTCGGTGGTGGCGAGCTGGCCGACCGCCTCGTCGGCCTGCAGCAGGTCCTGCTGGCGATTGGCCGAGACCACGTAGAACAGCGACGAGCCGATGGCGAGGGTGAAGACCACCGCCGCCGCTAGGATGATGGAGCCGCGGAGCTTAAGGCTCGGCAGCACGAAACGGGATTTGGCGGGCATGGAAGAGTCGGGGTCCTTCTGGAGTTCGACGGGTGGTCCTGCGTCCGATGCCGAAAACAGCACGGACGGCGTTAACGCCCGGTCAAAGTCCTGCCCCGGCCCAGCAAGAGACTGCTGCTGTGCAATATTGCAGGGGCGCGGCGACTTCTACGCCGCCGCGCGGGAACCCCGCTGCACTTGCTCGGCTTCGTCGACGGTAAATATCGCGGCGATCCCATCTACCTGGCCCGCCTGCGCTTCGGTCTGCTCGATGGCCGCGTTGATTTCCTCGACCAGCGCCGCATTGTGCTGCGTCATCTCGTCGAGCTGACGCACTGCGGCGTTGACCTCGTCGATCGACTGGGCCTGGTTCTGGCTCGCGCTGGCGATCTCGGCCATCAGCGCGCTCGACCGCTGCGCCGCGTGCAGCATCTGTGACAGCTTGCCCGCGGCCTCGGCCACGAGGCGGGTGCCGCCCTGCACCTCGCCGCCGCTCGCATCGATCAGCGCCTTGACCTCGGACGAGGCCTGCGCCGCCGATTGGGCGAGGCGCCGCACTTCCACCGCTACGACGGCGAAGCCCTTGCCCGCCTCACCGGCCCGTGCGGCCTCGACGGACGCATTCAGGGCCAGCAGGTTGGTCTGGAACGCGATGTCGTCGATGAGCCCGATGATGCTGGAGATCTTCGAGGACGATTGCGTGATGCGCTCCATGGCGTCGTTCGCCTTCTCCATCACCGCCCCGCCCTCTTCGGCCGTACGGCTGACCTCGGCAGCGACGTGACGGGCGTCCTCGGCCTTCTCGGCGTTGATCCGGACCGTTTCGGCGAGCTGCGTCATTGCCGCCGAGGTTTCCTCGATGGTGGCCGCCTGGCGGGTGGTGCGCTCGGAGAGGTCGTTGGCGCCGGAGAGGATTTCGCCGGTGGCGAGCTTCAACCCGCGCGAGCTCTGCTTCAGCGCTGTGACCACCTCGCCGAGCCGCTCCGCCACCTGGTTGGTGTCGCGGCCGAGCTGGCCGAGCGCGCCGCCATAGCTCGTCACCATGCGGTGCGTAAGGTCGGTGTTGGCGAGCGACGCCAGCGCGGTGCCGGTGTCGCCGATGATCTCGTCGATGCGGGCGACCAGCGCGTTGACGCTGCCGGCTAGGCGGTTGAGCTCGTCGTCGGCGAAGCTTGCCTCGATCCTGGGGGTGAAGTCGCCTTCGAGGGCAGCGTCGACCACGCGGCCGAAGCTGCGCTGCAGGTCCTGCATCATGCGCGCACGCTCGTCGCGGCGCGCGGCCAGCGCTACGCGCTCACCCTCGGTCATCTCCTGCACCTTGAGCGCGTTGGTGCGGAATACCTCGACGTTACGCGCCATGCCGCCGATCTCGTTGCCGAGCTTGGTGTAGGGGATGGTGGTGTCGAGCTCGCCGGCCGCGACGAGGCCCATGGCCTTCGACAGCCCCGGGATCGAGCGGGTGAGGCGTGACGCCACCACCACCGCGAGCGCGCCGACGACCAGCAGCGCCACGCCACCCACCAGCGCCAGCATCTTGATGCCTTCGGCGGCGATGGCATCGATCCGGGCCTTGTCGACGCCGACATAGATGAGCCCGAGCGGCTGGCCGGCGGCGTTCCTGATCGGCTTGTAGATGGTGTAGTAGGCTGTGC
>JAEYTN010000360.1 GCA_023433985.1 Pseudomonadota bacterium
TGGTACGTGAGGCCACCCCTCATCCGCCCTTCGGGCACCTTCTCCCGCAAGGGGAGAAGGCGTGCAGTCGGCCGTTTCCCTCCGGGGCATCAGTCGGCGAAGGAGGTACTGCACGGGCCGTGGAAAGTCGCGGACCTACGACCTCCAGGCGTCGAACGATCCGCCGGCGATGAAGGCCCAGTAGGTGCCGTAGCGGGACTTGTGGCCGGCGGGGACGCTGGCAGCGGCGAGGCCGAACTCGGTGAAGCGGGTGCTCAGCAGCGTGTCGCGGTGGCCGGGAGACTTCAGCCAGCCCTGGATCGCCTGCTCGAGCGTCTGCTGGCCGGCGGCGACGTTCTCGCCCACCGCGCCATCGTAGCCGGCGGCGGCGACGCGCTGGCGCAGGGTGACGCCGAGATCGTGGCTCAGCTTGTCCTTCTTGGCCATCAGGTTGGCCTGCGAACGGGCGGCGGCCTCGAGATGGCTGTTGTAGCGCAGCGGCGGCTTGCCGTTGGCTTTGCGGGTGTTGTTGATGGCAGCCATGATGGCCGCCTGGCTCAACTGGCTTGGGCCAGTGGCGCCGGGGGCCGGCGGGATGGCGGCAGTGCATCCGGCGAGAAAGGCGCTTCCGAGGATGAGCAGGCTACGACGCGTCAGATACATCTACGCACGGGGTTCCACAGCTGGATTGCAGCAGAGTAGCGCGGCCAATGGCGGTAGCAAGATGGTAACCAAGTTACCTCACGAGTTTGCCTAACGCCGCGGCAAACGCGTCACAGCCCCGGCGATCGCCGCGTCGACCGGCAGCATTTGATTTGAATTAAGCATGATCTTGCTTGGCGCTGGCCCTCCAGGCCGGTCTCGCGCACGCTTCGGGCTCTGGAGTTTGAGGGGCTCTCGGCGATGATCGACATGGAGGTCGCGCGCTTCGATGTGCGCACGCTGAGCCGCAACGAGGAAGCGCGGCTAGTCAGCTACACCAAGAACATGCTGCTGGCGACGACCGCGGCCTCACTGGCGATCGTGGGCGCCGGCGCCTTCTTCCTGAGCCTGTGGCTGTAGGGGAGCCCCTGCCCCGGCCTTGATGGAGGCCGGAACGAGGACGGCATAGGCGAAGACCAGGAAGGCCCAGTCGTACTGCCGGTACAGCCCTGCGAGCCAGGCGAGCGGCAGCAGCAGCACCAGATCGATTGCGAGGTAGACCAGCGTTGCCCTGGCGTGCGAGCCGAGGCGGCGCTGCAGGTTCTGGTAGGCGTGGCGCTTGTGGGCCTGCCAGAGCGGCTCGCGGTTGAGCGCCCGGCGAACGAGCGTGGTGAGGCTGTCGGCGAGGAAGGCGGCGGCGAGGATGAGCCATTGGCCGAGCGTCAGCCACGAACCGGCCATGGTCGCGATGGCGAAGAAGAACAGCATCAGCCCCAGATAGGTGCTGCCGGCATCGCCCATGAATATCTTCGCGGGCGCCCAGTTGAGCAGCAGGAAGCCGAAGCAGGCGGCGGCGACCCAGACCATCCACCAGAACACACCCTGGTACCAGACGCCGGGCTGGAACCACCAGGCGATGAAGAGCCCGCCCAAGAGCAGGAAGATCGCCTCGGAGGCAGCGAGGCCGTCGATGCCGTCCATGAAGTTGAAGAGGTTGATCCAGAGCGCTCCGGCGAGGACGAAGGCAGCGAAGAAGACCGGCTCGGGCAGCGGTACCCCGATCTGCGCAGAGAGCACGTCGAGCGGGACGGTGATGGCGACGGCAGCGGCGAGGAGGACTTGCGCGCCAAGCCGCCATCGGGCCGGGATGGGCTGGCGGTCGTCGAGATAGCCGATCACGGCAATGAGGATGCCGGCGACAATGACCGGGACAATCTCGAACGGGAACGGCAGCGCGACCGGTATGCCGGCGAGCGTGGCCGCGAGCACGATGCCGATGCCGCCTCCCGTGGGAGTGGGCGCCTTGTGCGAGGAGCGAGCGTTCACCTCGGCGATCAGGCCCAGGCGTCGGGCCCGCCAGCGGATGACGAGGGCCGTTGCGAATGCGACCGCGATGGAGGCGGCGGCGATGAGAAGGCCGGGGGTGAGCATGAGGTGGTGGTAGCCGGGCGGGGCCTGGGGAGCAAGCGGCGGGTGCGGGGGCCAGCGTGGCCAAGCTGTCCCTGGGTTTGGGCCGCCCCCTCCACCACGCTTCGCGCGGTCCCCCTCCCCCGCTTTGCGGTGGAGGATCACCAGCGTTCTACTCGCACGAAGAAGGGCCGCCTTTTGGGGCGGCCCTTGGAGTTACGTTCAGGCTTTGCCTGGTCAGCCGGCGTAGAGCTGGAGGCCGCCGTCGACGCGGAGGAGCTGGCCGTGGATGAACTTGGCTTCGGGCGAGCAGAGGAAGACGACCGCGTCGGCGATTTCCTCGGGCTCGGCGTAGCGGTCGAGCGAGACCTTGTTGGAGTTCATCTTGTCGGGATCGACGGTACGGGTCGCCTGGAAGCGGGCGGTCTTGGACGGGCCGGGGCTGACGACGTTGACGCGCACGCCAGCGGCCTTCACTTCCTCGGCGAGGCAGCGGGTGTAGTGGGTGACCGCTGCCTTCAGCGTGGCGTAGATGCCGCCGCCCGAGACGCCGATATGGGCTGCGACCGAGGCGATGTTGACGACGATGCCGTGCTGACGCTCGACCATCTGCGGCACGAAGGCCTGGGTAACCAGCATGGTGCCGATCAGGTTGTTGTTGGTGAGCGTGATCAGGTCCTCGTAGGTGATGCCGAGGATGTTGTTGGGCACCGGCTTGCCGCCCGCGGCTCCGATGTCGCCGCCGGCGCAGTTGACGAGAATTTCGACCGGGCCGAACTTCTCCTCGATCTCCTTGCGCATGGCCGCGACGGCTTCGCGGTCGCCGATATTGCCGGTGACGCCCATGGAACGGACACCGAGGCCCTCGATCGTCTTGATCATGGCGCCGAGGTTTTCGGCTTCGCCATATTGCGCCGCCGAGTCCCATTTCAGGTCGTGCACCACGACGTCGGCGCCGCGCGCCGCGAGCTTCTTCGCCATGACACTGCCGAGGCCGCGGCCCGAGCCCGTCACCAGGGCGATTTTACCTGCCAGATCCTTTGCCACTTGTGGCCTCCAATTCCTGCATCAGTCGCTATGTTGCTTTGGGCCTGACTACATCAGGCCCTGGGCTTTGAGGTTGGCCGCGCTCTTGCGGTACTGCCCCAGCTCGTAATCGATCAGTTCGTGGTCGGCATTGCGCTGCCACGGGGTGCGCCATTCCTCGCCCGGCGCGTAGCGGTTCTTCTGCGCGGCGAGCAGGCAAGCGGCAAGTTCCTCGGCGGGCTTGGGCGCATAGCCGCGCCACCATTCGGGGGTGAAGAGCTTGACGTGCCGGTCGTCGAGCGCGCCGATCTCGATGCAGGCGATCATCTCGTCGTTGTGCTGGGCCAGGATGTCGAACATCTCCTTGTGCGGCACGCAGCCGTCGCCCGAGGGGCAGCGGACAAGACGGAAGCCGTCGGGCTCGAAGACGACGCGGTAGTCCTTGACGTGGCAGTGGCGCACGTAGGGGGCGATGACGCGGGTGAAATCGAGCGGCGACTCGGCCACCGGGAAGGTGTTGGCCATGTCGAAGACGATGCGGACGTGGGGCCCGTATTCCTCGCAGAGCCCGACGAGCTCGCGCGAGGTGAAATCCTGGTGGTTCTCGATCAGCAGCGTGACGTCGGCGGCTTCGAGCTTCGGCACCACGGCCTCGAGCTTCCCGTTCACGGAAGCGACGAGATCGTGCCACTTCTGGCCGGCGGCGGCGCGATCGCCGCAGAGAATGGGGGTGAGGGCGACGCGGATGTATTTGGCGTCGAGCGCCTTGGCGCAGCGGATGAGGAGGTCCATGTCGCCGTGCTGCAGACCGGACGAGAGCACGCGCTTCCAGCCGAGGGCGTCGAGGCGGAACTTGAGCGCCGCCAGATCGGCGTCGGACATCTCCTTGAACCAGCCTTCCCACAGCTCTATGGCCATGCCGCCCAACTCCTCGGTGAGCTTGATGAAGCCTTCGAGGCCGACGCCGTTGGGGTTGTGCCGAGGCGTGCCTGCGCCCTGCAGGCCGAGATAGTAGGTGAGGCCGTATGGGTTGAGGCCGGTCGTCAGTTTCATGCGGTTCCCCCTCTTTGGCTTTGCCGGACGGACGACCCCTCCGCGGCCCTCTCCAACAAGGAGAGGGTGAAGGGGTGGCATACTCCCGGCCGTAGTGCACGTACCTCTTTATGCGGATGCCGCATCAGCGCAGACCCGCGTCGACGGTGATCGACTGCTTGGTGATCATGCGGCTGTCGTCGGAGGCGAGGAACAGCACGGTGCGCGCGATCTCGTCGCCGAGCAGCACGTGGTGCAACGCCTGTCGCTCGACGACGGCGTCGATCTGCTTCGGATCGGGGAACCAGAGCCGCTTCTGCCGCTCGGTGATAACGGCGCCCGGCTCGATGGAGTTGACGCGGATATTGTCGGTGCCGAAGCCGCGGGCGAGCGCGCGCGTGAGGCCGATGGTGGCGGATTTGGCCACGGCGTAGACCGGCATGTTGGCGGCGCCACCGCGCCAGGCGATGGACGAGAAGTTGATGATGGAGCCGCCGCCAAGCTCTTTCATCATGGGGCGGACCGCCTGAGCGGCGAAGAATTGGGGCTTGAGGTTGAGGCCGAGGGAGTTGTCCCAGTATTCCTCGGTGACGGCGTCGATCTCGTGCCGCTGGTCGTTGGCGGCGTTGTTGACGAGCACGCCGATGAGGCCGAGACGGTCGCGGGTAACCTCGATGGCGGCCTTCAGCGCGCCGATATCGGTGATGTCGCAGGGGATGAACTCGGCGCCGGTCTCGGCGGTGAGCGCCCTGCCCTCGGCCTCGAGGATATCGACGAAGGCGACCTTGCTGCCCTGGCCGACAAAGGCGCGGACGATGTCGGCGCCGATGCCGCTCGCGCCGCCGGTGACAAACACGACCCGTCCGGCCAGGCTCGGATATTGTGCGAATGCAGGAATTTTCGTGAAACCTTCGAGGAGAGGACGGTGGGCTCCCCTCCTCCCTCCAGGAGAGGAGCCCGCGGGAGGCCGGCGATCAGATCAGCTTCTGCGTCGCCGGGTCGAAAAGGCAGGCGCGGGTCATGTCGATGGCCAGCGGCATGTTCTCGCCGGTCTTCGGAGCCTCGTCGGGGCTGAAGCGGCCGACGATCTCCCGTTCCCCGAACCTCAGCACGGCCATCGTCTCGGCGCCAGTGGGCTCGACCACTTCGACGGGGGCCGACATGGTGGCGATGCCCGGCTTGTTCGCGGTCGCGGTGCTCTGGCGGCTCAGGTGTTCGGGGCGGATGCCGAGCACGACCTTGCGGTCGGTCGCGCGCCCGGCAGCGCCGTTGTAGAGCGGGAGGCTCGCCGCGCCGCCATCGGCGAGCGGGAAGGTGACTGCCGGGGCGCCGTTGGCGGAGGAGATCTCGGCCTGGATGAAATTCATCGAGGGCGAGCCCATGAAGCCGGCGACGAACATGTTGGCCGGCCGGTTGTAGATGGTATCCGGCTCGTCGAACTGCTGCACCTGGCCCTGGTGCATCACGGCGATGCGGGAGGCGAGCGTCATGGCCTCGACCTGGTCGTGGGTGACGTAGACGGTGGTCTTGCCGACGCGCTGGTGCAGCTTCTTGATCTCGGTGCGCATGTCGACGCGCAGCTTGGCATCGAGGTTGCTGAGCGGCTCGTCGAACAGGAACAGCGCCGGATCGCGCACCAGGGCACGGCCCATGGCGACGCGTTGCCGCTGGCCGCCGGAGAGCTGGCCGGGCTTGCGGGCGAGCAGCGGCTCGATCTGGAGGAGCGCGGCGACCCGCTCGATGGCGGCCTTCTGCTGGTCCTTGGGAATGCCGCGGCTCTCCATGCCGAAGGCCATGTTTTCGCGCACGGTCATGGTGGGGTAGAGCGCGTAGGACTGGAACACCATGGCGATGTCCCGGTCCTTGGGCGCCACCGAGTTGACCATGCGGTCGCCGATCCAGATTTCGCCGGAGGTGACGGTCTCGAGGCCGGCAATCATGGCCAGGAGGGTGGATTTGCCGCAACCCGAAGGCCCGACCAGGGCGATGAACTCGCCGGTCTGCGCTTCGATATCGACCCCCTTGAGCACTTCGACGACGCCGAAGTTCTTGCGGAGGTTGCGGACAGTCAAAGATGCCATTTTGAAATATGCCTCCGAACTTACTGGATCGCGCCGCTGGACCGATGGGGGACGATCATTTGATCGCGCCCTGGGTCAGACCGCGGACGAAGTACTTGCCGCCGAAAAAGTAGACGAGCAGCGGCGGCAGCGCGCCGATCAGCACGGCGGCGCTCATCACGTCGTAGGTGCGGACGGTGGTGCCGTTAAGCGCCAATGCGACCAGCGCCGAGGTGATGGGCTGGTTGGCACCCGAGTTCAGCACGACGCCGAACAGGTACTCGTTCCAGATGCCGGTGAACTGCCAGATGACCGTGACGATGAGGATCGGCGGCGAGATCGGCAGGATGATGCGGAAGAAGATGCGCCAGAAGCCGGCGCCGTCGATGCGCGCCGCCTTCACCAGATCGTCGGGGATGCCGACGAAGTAGTTGCGGCAGAACAGGGTCGTGAAGGCGAGGCCCTGGATGCAATGGACGAGGATGAGGCCAAAGACCGAGTTGGCGAGGCCGATCTTGCCCAGGATGAAGGCCCAGGGCAGCAGCGCGATCTGCCCCGGCATGAAGACGCCGAGCAGCATCATGCCGAAGACGACATCGGAGCCGCGGAACTTCCACTTGGAAAGCACGTAGCCAGCGATGGCGCCCATGGCAGTGGAGATGATCGTGGCGGGCACGACCATCATCACCGAGTTCCAGAAGTAGCGCTGCATGCCGTTGCACTGGCCGCCGATGCAGAACTCGCTCCAGGCCTGCGGCCAGGCATCGAGGCGGAAGGTCTGCGGGAAGGCGATGAGGCCGTGCGCGGAGATTTCCGGCAGGGTGCGGAAGGAGTTGAACACCACCACGCAGAGCGGGATCAGGTAGATGATCGCGAAGAAGCTCAGCAGGAAGTAGATGACGATGCGGCTGGTGAGGTGGCGGCGGCTGGCGCGGCCCGCCTCGAGGTCGACGGCCGATTGAGATGAGAGAACAGCGTCAGACACGGGCAACCTCCCTGCGACGGCGCCACGCCAGGTAGAGCGAATAGGGCACGAGGACGACAGCCAGCGCGGCCAGGATCATCATGGCCGCCGCGGCGCCCTGCCCGATCTCGCCACGCTGGAACATGAAGTCGTAGACGTAGGTGGCGGGGAAGGTGGTGGAGATGCCCGGGCCGGAATTGGTGAGCGCCACCGCGAGGTCGAAGGTCTTGATCGCAGCCTGCAGCTGCACCACCGCCACCGCGAGGAAGATCGGGGTGATCGAGGGCAGGATGACCTTGCGGTAGATGCGGAAGGTGGAAGCGCCGTCGATCTGCGCGGCCTTGACGATGTCGCCATCGACCGAGCGCAAGCCGGCGAGGAACAGCGCCATGGTGAAGCCGGCCGACTGCCAGATGCCGGTGATGATGATAGCCCAGATGGCGTTCTTGCGGTCGGTGGTGAGGGCGAACTCGAAATCGGTCCAGCCCAGCGAGTTCACCAGAAACTGGATGCCGCTGGTGGGGTTGTAGAGCCACTGCCACACGGTACCGGTGACGATGAAGCTGACGGCCAGCGGGTACATGTACATGGTGCGCCAGAAGCTTTCGGCGCGGATCTTCTGGTCGAGGAGCAGCGCCAGCAGCAGGCCAACGGCCATGGTGACGAGCACATAGATGCCGGAGAAGAAGAACAGGTTGGAGTAAGCCACGCCCCAGCGGCGGTTGGCCCAGAGGCTGGCGTAATTCTCGAGGCCGCGGAAGCCGTAGGTCGGCAGCAGCGTCGAGTCGCTCATCGAGATGTAGAGCGTCCAGCCCGAGAACACGAAGACGTAGACGAAGGAACAGACGACAGCGGGGGCGATCACGAAGATCGGCGTCCAGCGCTTCAACTTCTCCCACAGGGAGTTTCCGCCCGCCATGGCGGCATATCCGGCACTACTCAACGGCCCACCCTCCGAAAGAGTCGAGAAACCGGCCGCGGAGACGGGCTCCGCAGCCGGCAGGTCGCGTTGATTACATCTGCGCTTCGACAGCGTCGGCCATGATGTTGGCCGCCTCTTCCGAGCTCATGTCCGGCGTGTTCACGAACTCGGTGATCGTGTCCATCATGGCGCCGCGGTACTTCTGCAGCACCGTCATGTTGTGGGCCATCGAGCGGACCAGCGTGCCCTTTTCGACCGAGGCCTTGAGGTCGGCCTGACTCTGCTGCTGGCAGACGTTGAAGCCCTGGCTCAGGTCAACGTCGAGGCGGGCCGGGATCGAGCCCTTCGAGATGTTGAAGATGGTCTGGAACTCGGGGCTCAGGATGGTCGAGGCGAGCAGCTTCTGACCTTCCTGGAAGTCGGCGTCGTTCTGCTTGAAGAATACCACGGAGTCCGAGTTGAGGATAAAGCCCGGCTCATCGGTATCGGTCGGCGCGGGGCCGCAGAGGATATCGACGCCCGGCTCCTTGCCGACCGACTTGATGGTGCCCAGTTCCCAGTCGCCCATGATGAAGAACAGCGCGTCGCCGTTGACCATCATGTTGGAGGCGGTGTCGTAATCGCGGCCGGCGATCGCCGGATCCATGTACTTGGAGACCATGAGGCGCATCTGGTCGAAGGCCTTGATCATGCCCTCAGAGCGAAGCGCGTCGACGTCGCCATCGACGAAGGCCTTCTTGAACAGCTCCTTGTCCTGGCCATAGACGACCACTTCGAAGGTGGTGGCGTCGGTCCAGTCGGCGGAGAGGTGGGCGAGGCAGATCTTGCCACCGGCGATGGCCTTGTCGCAGGCCGCATTGAAATCGGCCCAGGTCTTCGGCAGCTCGGTAACGCCGACGCCTTCCATGGCGGCCTTGTTGCCCCAGATCCAGTTGATGCGGTGGATGTTCATGGGCGCGGCCACCCACTTGCCCTCGGGCTTCATCACCGGCAGCAGCTCGGGAGCCACGACGGCGTCCCAGCCTTCCGCGGTCGCGAGTTCATCCATGTCTGCGGTGCCGCCGGTGGCGTTCCACTCGGCGATTTCCGGGCCCTTCAGCTGCACGGCAGCCGGGGCGTTGCCGGCGACGACGTCGGCGCGGAGCTTGGCCAGGGTGTTGGCGGTGTGACCGGCAATGGCGGTCTGCTCCCAGGTGCCGCCCTTGGCGGTGAACATTTCACCGAGCTTGGCGATGGAGGCGGCATCGTTGCCGCTGGCCCACTGGTGCAGCATGAGCACCTTGGGTTCGGCCATGGCCGTGCCCGACAGCAGGGCAGCCGTAATCGTTGCGGCCGCGCCAAGCGCGACCTTCGACTTGAAGTTCATGTCTGTTCCTCTCCCAGAAGCGCCCGTCTGCCACTCCGATTCTTTCGATCGGCCCCTGTGGTACTTGCGCTTTTCTCCTGCCGGTGCACATCCTCCTGCCACCGGTCGCATTAGTTCTATGGTGAACTTATTCTTCTTGTCAACGCGCTGAGGGGAGCGCTGGCGTGGACAACATTGAACTGAGATCGCTGCTCGACGACAGCGCACTGGGCACGCCCGCCGGCCGCATAGTGCGCATGCTGACGGAACGTGGCGCGATGAGCGCGGCGCAGCTTTCGCGACTCACCGGCCTGGCCAAATCCACCGTTTCGACGGCCCTGTCGGAGCTCCGCCGGTCGGGCATGGTGCTGGAGGCGGGGAACGGGTCGGCCGGCAATGTCGGGCGCCCGGCAACCGCGCTGACACTCAACCCCAACGCGGGTACCTGCATCGGCATCCTGATCGGCCAGACCGAAGTGCAGGTGATCCTCGCGGACGTGGCGCACACGGTGCTCTACGACAAGATCAGCGTGCTCGACGACGGATACACGCCTGCGACGGCGACCAAGGTCATCCGGCGGCTGGTGGCCGAAGCGTATGAGGCGCGCTGGCAATCGCCCAGCGGCCTGCTGGGCGTGGGCGTCGCCGTTGGCGGCCCGGTCAACCCGGTCAACGGGCGGATGCTGCGGGCGGGCGGCATGCCGGACTGGGCGGGCGTCGACATGAAGGAACTACTGGGGCCGATCTTCGAGGGCGTCCCGGTCTTCTGCGACAACGAGAGCAACTGCTCTGCCATCGCCGAGATGACGTGGGGGGCGGCGCAGGGATACGACGACTTCATCGTCTATACGCTCGACCTGGGGGTCGGCGGGGCCATCGTCTCGGGCGGGCGGGTGCTGCGCGGCGTCGCGGGAGGGGCGGGCGAGTTCGGACATGTGGTGGTCGACCCGAACGGGCCGCTCTGCCGCTGCGGCAATCGGGGCTGCATCGAGGTTTACGCCAGCTTCCGCGACCTGCTGGGCGAGGCCGCGGCGCATTTCGGCCGCGAACTCCGGATTGCCGACGTCGTGGCTATGGCGCAGGACGGCGACGCATTCTGCCGCGCGCTGATCGAGCGGGCGGGGGAAGCGGGCGGCTACGGACTGGGGCTGATCGGCTCTGTGTTCAACCCGCCGTTGGTGGTGGTGAGCGGCCGGCTGGCCCGAAGCGGCGACCTGCTGATGCAGCCGCTGATCCGCAGCTACGAACGCTACACGCTGATCAAGGAAAACGACGTGCCCGACGTCGCGAGGACGGTGTTTCGGGCGAGCAGCTTTACCGACGGGGCTTGCC
>JAEYTN010000442.1 GCA_023433985.1 Pseudomonadota bacterium
ATGCTGGGGAACGGGCGCATGGCGCTCGACTACCTCGAGGCCTCCTATGCGCGAAACGAGCAGGACATCCTCGGCATCCGGCTCGAGCCGGCGCTCCAGGCGCTGCGGGACGATGCGACCTACCGCATGCTGGTGGCGGAGGTGGGGTTCGACAACGACTAGGGGGCGACGACGGGCCCGGCCTGCAACCGGGCTCCGGGCGGGGACGTTCCAGGGGGAGCCAACCGAGCCGGAGCAGCCTCATGCCGACCGATACCGAAGACGCCATCCGCGCCCGCGCCTATGCGCTGTGGGAGGAAGCCGGCCGCCCCGACGGCCAGGACAAGGAGTTCTGGGCCGCCGCCGAACGCCAGCTCTCCGAGAAGGCCGACCTCGACAGCTCGGCCGAAGACAGCGAGGGCAGGCTGCCTCCGCTCGTGCCGGGACTGCCGGTGCATTGAGGGTGAGGTGACGAGATGCGCTAAGCGCATACTACCGTCATCCGGAATGCCCTAGTCAGGCTTCAGACCCCGTGCTCTGATACGGCATAACTGGTACAGTTGCGGGTCGTCCGAATTGCCCTGCTGTCCACGTCAACACCTGCCAGTCTCGAACAGCCGTTATGAGCAACTATGCAATCGCAGTCGCCAGCCTTGGCGACTACCGAATCGCCACGATGCGAAAAGTAAAGCAGCTACTCGGCGATAGACTGCGCATCTACGCGGGAACGGTGCCGGCTGAAAAGGCGATCCGCGTGGCGACCGCCGCGCAGATCGACATGATTGAAGTGCCCAATATCTATCTGCCCGGCCGAATATTGCTACAGCCGTTGCCGCCTGCAGCGTTGCTGGCTGACTCACTCATTGTCGACCTCAATCCGCGCGTGTTGCAGAATTGGTTAATAGTCCCGCTCCGCAAGCTGCTGGGCAAGCGCACGGTACTGTGGGGCCACGCCTTTCCGCGGGCGGGCGAGGCGGCTGCCTCAGAGCGAGTGCGCCGGGCGATGCGCTCGATGGCTGACGGGCTCCTCACCTATACAGCCACGCATGCCGAGGAAATGCGCCGCCTGCACCCCGGCAAGCCGGTATTCACTGCGCCCAATGCCCTCTATCATCGTGAGATGATGCGGTTCGATCCTTCCGGGCGCCACACGGACGTGGTGTATGTCGGTCGGCTGGACCCCGCCAAGAAACCCGGCTTGTTGCTTGAGGCCTTCGACCTCGTTGCCGGGAAACTCCCGCCGGAATCCCGCCTGGTGTTCGTCGGCGATGGCGCAAGCGCCGAGACGCTACGTCGCCTCGCGCAGACGTCGCCACATGCCGGCCGGATACAGTTCCTGGGACACGTCTCCGACTACGAAAGGCTTAAGCGGGTCTATGCCGATGCCGCGGTGAGCGTCTCCCCCGGCTATGTCGGTCTTTCCATCACGCAAAGCTTCAGTTTTGGCGTGCCGATGGTCATTTCGCGGGATGAGAAGCATTCGCCGGAAATCGAGGCGGCCGCGGAGGGCGAGAATTCTCTGTTCTTCCGTACGGACAGCGCCGAGGCGCTGGGCGAGCAGATACTGGCGCTGTTCGCTGACCGCTCGGCATGGCTCGCGAAAGGCCCGAATATCGTGGCGGATTGCGCTCGTGCATATTCGGTCGAGGCGATGGCAGACGGCATCGTCGCCGCCTTGACGGCGCGACCGCAATGAAAGTGCTCGCCGTCCTGTCGGACCTGACTTGTCCGCCGCGCGAAGGGCTGCATGAGCAGACGCTGTTGCTGATGCAGGCGCTACAGGATCAGGGTGTGGCGCTGACTCTGTACAGTTTCTGCAAGGATGCCGCAGTACTCGACATCCGGGAACTCGAGCAGGGCTATGGGCTGCGGCTCGCGGCGCCGCCTATGATACGGCGCGGTCCGCTGATGGTGGGCGGCCTCGTCAACCGCCTGACGCCCCGGTTCCTGCTGGCCAACGAGGTCAAGGCATTGCTCGCCGAAGCGGCAGGCACCGGCCATGAAACGGTGTATCTGGAGGGAGTGCTGGCGGCGGGGATTTGGCGGTCGAACATCGCGGCCCGGACGGTGATCAACTTCGTCGATCCGCCGTCGCGGCGCTGGATGCGCATGGCCGCGGCGGCGAGCCGCCCGCTGGCGCGTGTTGCTTCGATCGGCCGCGCCGCACTCTCCCTGGCGCTCGAGAGCCTGGTCAAGCATCCTTCGACGCGGTGGAACGTGGTTTCGCCGTCGGACGCGGATTACCTGCGGACGCGGCATGGTCACTCGAATACCAGCGCCATACCCGTGATGCTGCCCACCATGCCAGACACAGAGGTGGGCGCAGCGGACGCGCGCGAGCCGGTTCGATGCTGCATCATCGCGGACCTGCGGCAACGACACATGCAGGATGCGGTGGAATGGTTCTTCGAAGATGTGCTGCACCCAGCGGGGATCGGGGAAGACAAGATCAGCGTCGAGGTGCTCGGCCGGACCGAGCCTACCGAGCAGCTACTTGCCGCGGCCGACGGCCTGCCGGTGAGGTTCGTAGCGTGGGTACACGATTTCGCCGCCTACGTGCGGGGTTCCGACATCATTGTCCTGCCGGACACGGTGGGGACTGGTCTCAAGAACCGCGCCATTCAGGGGCTGGCATTCGGACGCGCGGTGCTGGCGACGGATGTAGCGTTCGAGGGCGTGTCTGTGACCAACGGCGTGCATGCGCTGGTCGGCAACCGGCCGGCGGAACTGATCGAGGGGCTGCGGCGCCTTGTGCATGAACCCGATCTGCGCGACAGGGTAGCAACGGCGGGGCGGAGTTTCGCGCTGCAGAACTATTCCGGCGCCGCAGTCGCGCGCCGATGGATCGAACGGTTAACCAATCCGGGGACCGTAACGGCTTGAACGAGGCGCGCAACAACCACATCCTCACCGCCAGCCCGCGCTCGCGGAGCGGGGGGCCGAGCTTCAGCCTGAGGCATCGGATGGAACGGGCGGCGTGGGGGTTGGCCTGGGGCTTGCTGGCGAGCTGGACGCCGCCGCCCCTGCATGCGTGGCGGCGGATGGTGTTGCGAGCGTTCGGGGCGAAGCTGGCGCCGAACGCGCGGGTCTATGGCTCGACGCGGGTGTGGTATCCGCGGAACCTCGCGATGGAGGACAATGCGGTGATGGGACCGGGGGTGATCTGCTACTCGATGGCGCCGATCACGATCGGGCGCGATGCGATCGTCAGCCAGCGGGCGCACCTTTGCGCCGGGACGCATGAGGTGGACGATCCGCTGTTCCAGCTCCGCGCCTATCCGATCGTCATCGAGGCAAAGGCCTGGGTGGCGGCGGAGGCGTTCGTGGGACCGGGAGTTACGGTGCGCGAAGGGGCCGTGCTTGGCGCACGCGGGGTGACGGTGAAGGACCTGCCGGCATGGACCGTTTCGGCGGGCAACCCGGCGCGCCTGATCCGCGAGCGCAAGCGGTTCTAAGGAACTCTCCGTCCGGCAGAATACTGACATTCGGGGATCTACGGACGTCCCGCCGATCCGCCGTTGCTAAGCCTCGCTTGGTAGCAACGCTGGCGGGGCCGGAACGAGCATGCAGCGCTTGGGCGCGATGGGGATGGCGCTTATCGCCGCGGCCGCGCCCGCCCCGGCGCTGGCCCAGGCCGAATATTCCGGCAAGCTGACCAAATCGGCCCAAATCCTCGATGCGCCCGGGCCGTATCCGTCGGGGCGCGGCACGATTGCCGCCGGCACGCCGGTGGAAGCGGAAGTCTGTTTCGAAGAAGGCGAATATTGCCTGATCCGGATCGAGGGAACGAGCGCCTTCGTCGAGGGCAGGCTGATCGCGGTGCCGGTGGGCGAGGGAACGAGCACCGCGCTGGAGCTCGAGCAGGCCAAGTGGGAGCGCATCCGGAAACAGGCGGCGCTGCCGCGGACCCCGGACTGGGAGCGGCGCAATATCGTGGTGTGGGGCGACAGCCTTTCGACCGACACCTTCGGGGACGAACTCGAGGCGCTGCTGCTGGGCCGCAGCGTGAGCATGCAGGGCGTGCCGGGCGAGGACGGCGGCAAGATCGCGGCGCGCATGCTGGCGGATACGCGATACACCGGCAGGCTGAAGGTGATCTGGGACCGCCACTACACCAACGAGGGGGTCGAACTGTACCTGGCAGACCTCGCGCGGATGACCGACCATGCGGCTCAGAGCGGCGACTTCGTGGTTATTTCCGACATCGCCGACCTGGATGGGGTGGAGGATGAGAACGGCAAGCAAACCGCGACGGCAGCGGCGGACGCGGCGCTGACCGACAAGATCAACGCTGCCTTGCGGCAGCGCTATCCCGACCGGTTCCTCGATGTCACCGGGATACTGTCCGACCCCGCGACCCGGACGGACGGGCTGCACCTCACGCAGGCGGGCAATGACGCGGTCGCCAGCGCCATCGCCGCATTCATCCGGGCCAAGTCGCTCTAGCCCGCCGCTTCACCAGCCCCTGGCATCGAGGAAGGCCCGGATCGCCGCGGCCTGGATGGCCTGGCCGGAATTGCTGAAGTGGAGGCCATCGGTCCGAACCTCGTCGGTATCCAGCGCAGCGATGTAGCTGGCCTGCTGGCCCGCATCGAAGGTGTGCCCGGCGAAGAACGGGTCGCCAAGGAGTGCCGCCTGAACCTCGCCGATGGCGGCGGCTGAGGTATTGGGCGGGCCGCCCGGGCTGTTCTGCACCGGCGGGACGACCAGCCAGCGGCTGGTTTGCAGGTGCCCGACTGCCGTCTTGAGGTTGGCGAGCCACTCGGTGGAGGTTTCGCCGGTGTTGGGGCGATCCATGAAGATGGTGGTCCACTGGCGATGGTCGGTGTCGGCGAGCACGCGGGCCAGCATCTGGCCGCTGTTCTCGCCGCCCTGCGCGGCTTCGGTGTAGCTCCGCGCCGGGCTGTAGCCGGCGATGAGGGCATCATACCAGCGCAGCGTCACGCCAGTGCCATCGCCGTTGGCGGTGCTGTCGCCGTAGATCATGAAGGCAAGGCCGGGATCGACCATGCCGGCATCGGACAGCGTGGCGGGAAAGAGCCTGACGCGGTGAATCTCGCCGCCCCAGGCTTCGCCGGTGAACGACCGCCCGAGCCGGATGTGCGAGATCGCCGGATGCTGGGCGGAGGTATCGAACACCAGAGCCTGGCCGTTGAGGCTGGCCTTCACGCTGTTGGCGGTGGCGGAGAGCTGCAGGCCGAACGCAGTGCCCGGTGGCACCGAGCCGAGATCGAGGTTGGCCTGTTCGGCGCCCTGGACCGTGGTGATGACCCGCAGATGCCCCGCAGCGTCCCATTCGACCCGCAGGCGGAAGCGCTCCGAGTTGGTATCGGCCTGGAACAGTACCGCGGCGCCCGCCGAAGGCGGAGTCCGCGCGTCGATCAGGACGGCCAGCCGGGTGTGGTCGTGCCCCTCGAGCGGGGTGACCTCGCGCACGGAGGCATCATCCCAGTATTCGGTGACGGTCGCGGCACCCAGATTCGTGGATTTGCCCAGGTACATCGTGCTGGCGTTGGCGCCGGCATAGCCCTGCACCAGTTCGCCCTCGCCGATCGGGGTGTTGACCGCGGGCAGCGACTGACCGCCGAAGAGATTGGCGGGATGCAGCCCGACATTCCACCCACCCGCCCCCAGGGCCTGGGCAGAGCGCAGCGCGTATTGGTAGGCCTTGCCCGGCTCGGCAGCGACCGGCACGCCGCAGCGGTGCTGCACGGTGCCGACCGAGCGGGATGGGACATCGATTTTCAGGCGCTTGCCGGTGACGTCCCAGCTCAGCGTGCCGACCGACTCGAAGGTCCCGCCGTTGGCCCAGCCTTCGATCCCCGCCTCGAAGGCGGGGTCGGAGACGAGCTCCGGGCCGACCAGCTTGGGGGCGATGGTGATGGTGCCGCCGGAGCGGGCGCCGCCGATGGCGGCGAGGAAGGCTGCCTCGTCGCCATAGACCTGGCCGCCATGGGCGAAGCGGCGATGCTCGAAATCGGCATCGATGAGGGCCGCGGGCGACGCCGGGCCGTGGCCGAGCCGGAGGGCTGCGGCGAGGCCGAAGCCGAGGCCGACCAGAGTGGCGGAAGCGCCCATCAGGAACGCCCTCCGCCTGATGTCGGCCGGCCACCACCAGCGCTCTTTCGGGCCCACTCCGCCGTGCATCGCCCCTTCCCCGCGGACGCGCGTCCGACCATGCTGCCGCGCGCCACCATCAATAAAGCCCCACCAGCAGGCCGGCCGTGGTGTTGGTCGCCTTGACCCGCGTGACGCGGACCGGCACCAGCGAGCCGGCGACGATGCCGCCGAGCACGATCGAGCTGCCATCGGCCATGACCAGCGACAGATCGCCCGACATCCCGACATAGAGGGCCCGCGTCTCGCGCGGCAGGTCGACGGTGTCGCTCGGCGTCACCGCGAAGCCGCCACGGGCCGGAGCCCCAAGACCGCCGGCGCGGCCCGCATAATTCTCAGCCATTTTCCACTCCTCGAGCTATGGAGCGGAAAGCATAGCTGCCCCCGGAATCGCGGGGATAAGTGTGCCGCCGGGGTGAGGATCAGGCGCGGCCGAACTCGTCCTCGATACGGATGATGTCGTCTTCGCCGAGATAGGAGCCGGTCTGCACCTCGATGAGCTCGAGCAGGATCTTGCCGGGGTTGGCAAGCCGGTGCACGGAGCCCAAAGGCAGGTAGATCGACTGGTTCTCGGTGAGCATGGTGACGGTGCCGTCGATGGTCACCTCGGCGGTGCCGGTGACCACGACCCAGTGCTCGGCGCGGTGGTGGTGCTTCTGCAGCGACAGCTTCTTGCCCGGCTTCACGAACAGCCGCTTCACCTGGAAGCGGTCGCCGTTGAGCACGGACGAATAGCCGCCCCAGGGACGGTAGGCGGTGCGGTGGATTTCGGTAAGGCCGGCGGTCTTGGGGCTCTGCTTGAGGAGCTTGACCATGGGGCCGACGCGCTGCGCATCGGAGAGGCGGCCGACGTAGATGGCATCTTCCGAGGTGATGACGGCGACGTCGTCGAGCCCGTCGACCACGACATGGGCGTGATCGGCGACCACCAGGGAGTTGCGGGTGTTGGAGAGCGTGACCGGGCCACGGGTGACGTTGCCTTCGGCATCCTGCGGCGAGGCCTTCCAAACCGCGTCCCAGGCGCCGAGGTCGGACCAGGCATAGGTGACGGGGACGACCGCGACCTTGGCGGATTTTTCGAAGATGGCGTAATCGACCGAGATGTTGGGCGCCTGCGAGAAGCCCGCTTCGCCCAGGCGGATGAAATCGAGGTCGGTCCTGGCCTCATCGACCGCGGCACGGGCGGCGGCAAGGGTATCGGGGGCGAGCGCCTCGACTTCGGCGAGGAAGCTGTCGACGCCGAGCATGAAGGTGCCGGAGTTCCAGTAGTAGCCGCCTGCGGCCAGCATCTGCTCGGCCTTGGCCAGGTCAGGCTTTTCGACGAAGCGGGCGACGCTGCGCACGCCGTTGCCGAGTTCGGCGCCGGCCTCGATGTAGCCGTAGCCGGTTTCGGGCGCGGTGGGGGTGATGCCGAACGTCACCAGCCGGCCGGCGCGGGCGGCGGCGGCGGCGGTGTCGACGCTCCAGCGGAAGTTGTCATCCACCGACACGGCATGGTCGGAGGCGAGCACGTGGATCACCGCGTCGCGGCCGAAGCGATCGGCGACGAAGACGGCGGCCGCGGCGATGGCGGCGGCGGTGTTGCGCGCCACCGGCTCGAGCAGCACCGCGGTGGTGGTGATACCCAGCTCCTGCGCCTGCTCGGCGACGAGGAAGCGGTAGTCGGAATTGGTGATCACCACCGGCGGGGCATAGCGCCCCGGATCGGCAACGCGGCTCAGCGTCTGCTGGTAGAGCGACGTCTCATCGAGCAGCGGCAGGAACTGCTTGGGGCGCGCGGAGCGGGACATGGGCCACAGGCGGGTCCCCTGCCCGCCGGCCAGGATCACGGGAACGATGGTGCTGGACATGGATGACGACCCTGATCTGCGGTTCTCAAGCTTCGGCGTAGTAGCCGGCATACTTGCCACGATATGCCCGTGGATTGGTGTCCTGCTGGTTGAGCACGACCAGCACGGGCGTCGCTTCGGACTTGGCGGCGACCAGCGCGGAGATGGCGGAGCGCACCTCCTGCTGCGGCGTCGCCGACCACTTCACCACGAACAATATCGCATCGGCCATGCCGGCAAGGTAGAGGCCATCCACCACCGGACCGACCGGCGGGGTATCGAGGACGACGATATCGAAGTTCTTGCGCGCCGCGGTGATGAGGCGGGTGAGCGTCTTGCCGGCGATCAGCTGGTCGGTGGCGATGTCGCTGCGGCGCGAGCCGAGCACGATCTGCGCGCCGGAGCCGGCATCGACGGTCATGATCGACTTGAGGTCGAAGCTCTGGTCGCTGCCGACGAGATATTCGAGCAGGCCCTCGGAGGCCTCCATGCCCAGTTGCTTGTGGACGCTGGGCTTGCGGAGATCGCAGTCGACCAGCAGGGTGGAGAGGCCGGAGAGCGCGTAGGCGCGGGCCAGCGACAGCGCCATGGTGGTCTTGCCCTCGTTGGGCGCGGCCGAGGAGACGACGATGACGGTGCCCTCGGCCTCGGTGTCGCTGTGCTCGCGTGCGCGCCGGATCGCCTGGTCGATGCCGACGCGGATGCGGCGGATGGACTCGGAATAGACCGATAGCGGCGCGAGCACGAGCGCGTCGGCGACGCTCAGGGTGTCGACGCCGTTGCGCTTCAGCTGGCGCTGGCGCGGCGTGGCGGTGATGACGGGGACCTTGAGGATCGACTCGGCCTGCGGTTCGCTGGTGAAGCCACCGACGAAATTCTCGATGAGGAGCGCGAGCCCGATGCCGAGCGCCAGGCCGACGACCGCCGAGAGCAGGAGGATGACGCGCGGGTTGGGGAACGAGGGCGACGCCGGCGGGGTCGCCTCGGAGACGACGCGGCTGTCGGCGACCTGCAGGAAGGCCTGGATGTCGAGGTCGTTCTGCCGGGTGAGCAGCGTCTGGTAGTTGGTGCGGGCGATCTCGGCGTTCTGCTGCAACTCGTAGATCGAGGTGAGGATCTCGGAGGGCAGGTCGCTCGACAGGATCGAGTTGCGTAGTTGCGTGCGGAGCTCGGAGGCGCGCTGCTGGGCGCTGGCGGTCTCCTGCCGGAGGGCGGAGACCGCGTCGGTCGCGGCGGTCTGCAGCTCGCTCTCGATGCCGGCGAGGCTCGAGCGGAGGTTCACGGCCTCGTCGGTGCCTTCGGCGGCGTTGGCGAGCTGGGTGACGAGGGCGACACGCTGGCGCTCGAGGTTGGCAACCGCCTCGTCCTTGAGGCTGTTGGCGACGGCAGCCCAATCCTGCCGTTCGAGGCTCCGCTGCGCGAGGTCCGCCGCCGAGGCAGACTGGGCACGGCTGCGCGTCACCGCGTCGATCTCGCCGCGGATGGCACCGAAATCGGTGCGGCCGGTAGCCTCGCTGATACGCTCGATATTGTCGTCGACGAAATTGTCGAAGGCGTTCTCGGAGGCGGCGACGGCGGCACTCGCGTCGGCGATGCGGGCCTGGATGATGTCGCGGGACGCCAGCGTGGAAGCGACCTTCGCCTCGAGCTGCTGCTTGATGTAGTTGCGCGCCACGGAGTTGGCGATCTGGGCCGCAAACTCCGGGCGGCCGGATTGGGCGTTGACGGAGATGAGGAAGGTCAGGCCGCGGCGCGAGACGCTCACGGCATCGCGCAGGTTGCCGATGATCGACTTCAGCGCTTCGTCGCCGGTGGGCAGGGTTGGCTCGGCGATGCGGAAGAAGGCCATGAGGGTGTCGCGGAGCCCGAGCCGCAGGCCGAACTCGCCGTCATTGGCGAGGTCGAGCTCGCGGGCGACCGCGAGCAGTACGGTTTCGGACTTCACCAGCTCGACCTCGCTGTCGACGCGGAGGGAATCCGAACCGGAGGAGCCGAGCTGCGCCTCGGGTTCGAGCAGGTTCTTCTTGCTCGGATCGACGAGGACCAGCGCCGTGGCGGTGAACACCGGCTTCAGCGCCAGCAGCGCGAGGCCGGCCGCGCCGAGCGACACCACGACCACCAGCGCAATCAGCCAGATGCGGCGGCGCAGCAAGCCCAGAATGCTGCGCAGGTCGATGGCGTCACCATCCATGTGTCAATCCCCGGGTGAGAGTCAGCAGGTGAGCGGTGGCACGGGAGGAAGTATTGGTCAAACGAAGCGGCCCTGCGATTACTGGTATAGCCGCGGCGCGGCCCTTCGCTCAGTAGAAAAAAGCACAGGCGGGCCCGAGCTGCCAATGCGCACGGCGGTGAGCCGCCCCGAGACCACGGCGGCGGTGTCGATGGCGATGCGGTGCGGAGTGAGCAGGGGTTCGTCGCGCATGGTGTGCCCATGCACGACCGGGCGGACGAACTCGGCGAAATCGGCCCGGAACTCGTCGCGGTACCACAGCAGATCCTCGTCGCGCTGCCGATCGATCGGGATGCCGGGGCGGAGGCCGGCATGAACGAAGAGCGCGGCCGGCGTATCGAGCAGAAGCGGGAGGTGAGACACGTAGTCGACGTGCTCATCGGGAATGTAGCTCGCGACGATCTGCTGGGCCTGACGGCTGTCGAGGCGCATGAGCCGGTCAACCGGCACGCCGTACGAGGCGAGGGTTTCGATGCCGCCGTTCTCTAGCCACATCGAATCGGCGCGCGGACGATGGAGGAAATCGAGCATCATCGCCTCGTGGTTGCCCATGAGGTTGATGCGGCGCAGCCCGGCGGGGGCCGGACGGAGCAGGTGATCGATGACCTGGCCGGAGGACGAGCCGCGATCGACCACGTCACCGAGGGTAACGAGCCAGCGTTCGGCAGTGGCATCGGCGGCATCGGCGACGATCTGCGCCTCGAGTTCGAGCAGCAGGTCTAGGCAGCCATGGACGTCGCCGATGGCGTAAATGGCCTCGGGCATGTCGGTGACGGTTACCCGGTTGGCGGCGGGTTGGGCCGGTGCACGCTGGGGCAGCAAGGTTTCGATGAGACGCCGCAGTGCCG
>JAEYTN010000457.1 GCA_023433985.1 Pseudomonadota bacterium
TCCTTTAACTACGCGATCAACCGCAAGGTGCCGTGCTACCTGTCGACCAAGAACACCATCCTCAAGGCCTATGACGGGCGCTTCAAGGACATCTTCCAGGAGGTGTTCGACCGCGACTACAAGCAGAAGTTCGACGAACTGAAGATCTGGTACGAGCACCGCCTGATCGACGACATGGTCGCCTCGGCGCTGAAGTGGTCCGGCGGCTACGTCTGGGCCTGCAAGAACTATGACGGCGACGTGCAGTCCGACACGGTCGCCCAGGGCTTCGGCTCGCTCGGCCTGATGACCTCGGTGCTGATGACGCCCGACGGCAAGATCGTCGAGGCCGAGGCGGCGCACGGCACCGTGACCCGCCACTACCGCCAGCACCAGCAGGGCAAGGAGACCTCGACCAACTCCATCGCCTCGATCTTCGCCTGGACCCGCGGCCTCGCGCACCGCGCCAAGCTCGACGACAATGCCGAACTCGCGAAGTTCGCCCTGACGCTGGAGAAGGTCTGCGTCGACACGGTCGAAGCCGGCCAGATGACCAAGGACCTGGCCCTGCTCGTCGGGCCGGACCAGAAGTGGCTCTCGACGCTCGGCTTCCTCGACGCGGTCGATGCCAACCTCCAGAAGGCCATGGCGGCCTGATGCCCGAATGACCAACCGGGGGCAGCCGGGTGAGATCGTCGCCGCAACCGGCGTTGATGATACCTACCTGCCCCTGGTCTGGCCGCTGGCGCGTTCGGCGGCGCGGCGGCTCGCTCCCCACCGCCGGATTACCCTCCACGTACTGCATCTGGGCACGGACGAGGCACTGGCGGCCCGGCTGGGGCGCCTTCGCCTGCCCCGCCTCACCGTCGTGCTGCACAGCCTGGGCCACCGCCTCGCGCACCTGCAGCTTCCCGGTCGGCTGCCGCCGGCCACCTACGGACGGCTGCTGGTCCCGGAGTTGGTGCCCGACCGCAGGGCGCTCTACCTCGATCCCGACATCCTCGTTCGGGCCGACCTCGGGGAGCTGTTCGACACCAACCTCGGCGCCTGCCAGATCGGCGGCGTGCCCGACGTGCCGCAATCGCTCCTGACCGACAAGATCGAGGCACCCGGCTTCACCGGTTCATGGGCGGAGTACTGCACGCAGCTGCTCGGCCTCGCAGACGATCCGGTCCGGCTGACCTACATCAACGTCGGCGTGCTGCTGCTCGACCTCGAGCGGCTGCGAGCCGAGCGATTCACCGAGCGCGCACTCGAACTGGCGGTCAAGCTGCGCGACACCACGCTCTGGCACGACCAGGACGTGATCAACGTACTCGGTGAGGGAAGCATCGCGCTGCTCGACGCGAAGTGGAACGTCATGCCGCCGGTGCTGGCCGGCCCGCTGCCGGAAGCGGCACACCTCCGTGGACTCGTCGAGCGCCAGCGCGCTGCCCGGGCGGTCGTCCACTTCGCCGGGAGCCACAAGCCGTGGGCCCGCTGGAGCGCCCACGCCCCGGCGTGGTGGCGCGCCGCCGCCTTCTCGCCGGCCATGCCCCTGGGGCTCGCAAGGCTGCGATCTTCGCTCGGCGCCACCCTGCGCCGGAAGGCGCCTCGGATCTTCGATCTCCTGCGCCACATGAGACGCCGCCCGGGTCATACTTGAGCCACGAACGGACGAAAGCTTGCGCCCCGATTCCTGGGGGGTGGCATGCGCTGGCTTGGGCGAATTCTCGTTGCGATTCTGGTGGTTGCGGCCGCCGTATACCTGTTCAACGCCCACTGGCGCGTGCCCATGCCGGAGGGCGAAACGCAGTTGATCGCGCACCGCGGCGTGCACCAGACCTTCAACCGCGAGGGGCTCGAGAACGACACCTGCACCGCCGAACGCATGGACGCTCCGACGCACGAGTATCTCGAGAACACCCTGCCCTCCATGCAGGCGGCGTTCGAGGCCGGCGCCGACATCGTCGAGTTGGACGTGCACCCCACCACGGACGGCCGGCTCGCCGTGCTGCACGACTGGACCATCGACTGCCGCACCGAGGGCTCCGGCGAGACCCGCAGCCACGACATGGCGTACCTGAAGACGCTCGATATCGGCTACGGCTACACCGCCGACGGCGGCGAGACCTTTCCCTTCCGGGGCAAGGGCGTCGGCATGATGCCGGAACTCAGGGAAGTGCTGGCGGCGTTCCCGGATCGGAAATTCCTCGTCAATTTCAAGAGCAACGAGGCCCGCGAGGGCGATATGGTGGCGGCCGTGCTCGGCGAGCATGCCGAGTGGCGCGACGAGGTGTGGGGCGCCTATGGTGGCGATCCGCCGACCTTCCGCGCCCGCGAGCTCATCGGCGCGGAGCTGAGGGTCTGGTCGCGCCGCGGGCTCATCGATTGCCTGCTGCAGTACGAGGGGCTCGGCTGGCTCGGCATCATTCCCGATGCCTGCCGCAACACCATGGTGATGCTCCCGGTCAACTTCGCACCCTTGGTCTGGGGCTGGCCGAACCTGTTCCTCCAGCGCATGCGCGACGCGGGCTCGGAAGTGATCCTGCTCGGCCCCTACTCTGCGGGTGATCCGGGCACCGCCGGTATCGACATGCCGGAACAACTTGCCCGGGTGCCGGACGGGTTTCCGGGATACATCTGGACCAACAAGATCGAAGCGATCGGCCCGCTCGCCCACGACCGATTCAAATAGAGACGAAATAATTAGTCACTGTGGCCTTCGCGCCCATCGACGCTTCCTGCGACCAAGCGTATAGCTCGCTGATATATCACCGCCGTCCCTCCCCACCCGGAACCACCTTCGATGCCCTCCGGCGTCTTGTTTTCGCTCGCTGCGTACCTGCTCTATTCGTGCTGCGATGCCATCATCAAAGGCTTCAGCACCAACCTCTCTCCCTTCGAGATCGCGTTCTGGACGGCGCTCTTTTCCTTCATTCCCGCCATTTTCACCAAGCCCAAGGGTGAGCACTGGCGGCACACGTTCCGGATGCAGCATCCGTTCCTCGTGAACCTGCGCAGCGCCACCGGCGTCATCGGCAACCTCTGCATCATCTACGCCTTCACCCACATCCCGCTGGCCGAGGCTTATTCGATCGCGTTCCTCGCGCCGATCTTCGTGGTCGCGCTGTCGGTGTTCTTCCTCGACGAGAAGGTGAGCTGGCACCGCTGGTTCTTCCTCGGCGCCACGTTTGCCGGCGTGCTGCTGGTAGTGCGCCCCGGCTTTCGCGAGCTTGAGCTTGGGCACCTGCTCGCGGTCGGTGCCGCGATCATGGGTGGCATCACCACCACGACGTTGCGCAAGGTCGCCCCGGTCGAAAAGCGAGTGAGCCTGCTGGGCCTGCCGCTCGGCTACATCGTCGTCGTCAACGGCCTGCTGATGCTGCTGATCCCCGGCATGTTCAACTGGCCGACGCTCGAGCAGTTCGGCCTGCTGCTGACCATCGGCGCCCTCGGTGGCACCGGCAACATCCTGTTCATCGCGGCGACGCGTCGCGCGCAGCTCAGCCAGATCGCGCCGGCGCAGTATAGCCAGATCGCCTGGGCCATCGTCTTCGGCGCGGTGTTCTTCCACGAGTACCCCGACGCGATCGCCTATTGCGGCCTCGTCGTCGTGGCCGTTTGCGGCATCATGAACGTGCTGTCCGACGAGACGCGCATCCGCATTTTCTCCCGGCTTTCCGTCTTCGGCCCGGCCAGCGCCGTGTCCGAGATCAGCGCGCCGCTCGGCGAGGCCGATCGCAAGTTCGCGGCGGAACGCGGCCGGGAGGCGAATGGCGGCGAGGCCATCCCCGGCAAGTAGATGCGTTCCCTCCCTCCCGCCGCGCTGGGCGTAGTCCTGGCGCTGATTGCGTACGCGATTTATTCCACCGCCGACGCCCTGGTGAAGGGGCTCGGCGGCAGCCTCGGGCCGTTCGAGATCGGGCTGTTCGTCACCATCTTCTCCATGCTCCCGGCTTTCTACTCCAAGCCGAAGGCCGAACGCTGGCGCGACACGTTCCGGTTCAACCGCTTCTGGGTGGTGCAACTGATCGGCCTCACGCGCATGATCTGCGCGGTGTCCATCACCTACTCCTTCGTCACCATTCCGCTCGCCGAGGCTTACTCCATCGTCTTCCTGACGCCGGTGTTCGCGACCATCCTCTCCGTGCTGATCCTGAAGGAGGAAGTGACGATCGACCGCTGGGCGGTGGTCGTCGTCAGCTTCATCGGCGTGCTGGTCGTCGTCCGGCCGGGCTTCCGCGAAATCGAACTCGGTCACCTGACGGCGATGCTCTGCTCGGTGTGCGCCGCCATCTCGGTGATCGCCATGCGGCTGATCTCGGGCACCGAGAAGCGCATGACGCTTTTCGTGGTGCCGGCGCTCTACACGCTCGTCGCCAACCTGGTGGCACTCGCGATCGTCGGGTTCACCTGGCCGAGCTGGCTGCTGCTCGGCGGCCTGCTGGTTTGCGGTGCTCTGTCCGGCATCGGCTACCTGCTGCAGATCGCCGCCCTGTCGAATGCACCCGCGAGCCGGGTAGCGCCGACGCAATATAGCCAGCTGGTCTGGGCCCTGCTGTTCGGTGCGCTCTTCTTCAACGAAGTCCCGGACGCGATCGGCCTGATCGGCCTGGGCATCGTCGTCGCGTCGGGCGTAGCCAACGTCTTCGTGGACGGTGCCCGCGCCCGTATTGCCGGGCGCTGGGCCGAGTATCGGGGCCGCCGCGAGATCGACGAGCCCACCGGCTTCAAGGGACCGGGACCAGACCCGGTCTAGCCTCCGTCACAGACCGCCGCGAACCGCGGCGATGGCCGCGGCGCCCTTCGACCCGTCCGGCCCGCCGCCCTGCGCCATGTCCGGACGGCCGCCGCCGCCCTGCCCGCCCAATGCGGCAGTGGCGAGCTTCACGAGGTCTCCGGCCGAGTACTTCGAGGTCAGGTCTTCGGTGACGCCCACCGCTACCGTACCGCGGCCATCTTCGCCCTTGAGCACGACGGTGACCACGCCCGAGCCGATGCGCTTCTTCTCGGTATCGACGAGGCCCTTCACGTCCTTGGGCGAGATTCCCTCGACGGCACGGCCGACATAGGTGACGCCGTTGACGGTCTCGTCGGCGGATGCCGGAGCCGAACCGCCGCCGCCCAGCGCCAGCTTCTTGTTGGCCTCCGAAAGCGAGCGCTCGGCCTTCTTGAGGTTGTCCTGCAGCGCCTCGATGCGGTTGAACATCTCGTGCGGCGCGACATGCAGTGCGTCCGCGACGCTGGCGACCAGGTTCGCGTTGGTGCGGGCATGGTTGCGCGCGCCCTTGGCGGTCAGCGCCTCGATGCGGCGCACGCCTGCCGCGACGCCGGAATCGCCCAGCACGGTGATGAGCCCGATATCGCCGGTGCGGCGCACATGCGTGCCGCCGCAGAGCTCGACCGACCAGCCGATCGAGTTGCCGGTCGGATCGCCCATCGACACGACGCGCACCTCGTCGCCGTACTTCTCGCCGAACAGCGCGCGCGCGCCGGATTCCTTGGCCTCTTCGACGCCCATCAGGCGCGTCTCGACCGCGGAATTCTGCAGCACGATATCGTTGGCGATATCCTCGATGTCGCCGAGTTCCTGCGGCGAGATCGGCTTGGTATGCACGAAGTCGAAGCGCAGCCGGTCGGGCGTCACGAGCGAACCGCGTTGGGCGACATGGTCGCCTAGCACCAGCCTCAGCGCCTCGTGCAGCAGGTGGGTCGCCGAGTGGTTGGCGCGGATGGCCGAGCGACGGGCGTGATCGACCACCAGCGTCAACGGCGTGCCACGCTTCAGCGTACCGGCAGTGACCTTCACCTTGTGGCCGAATACGCCGTTGTGCTTCACCGTGTCGAGCACATCGGCGGCGTTGCCTTCGCCGGCAAACGTGCCGGTATCGCCGACCTGGCCGCCCGACTCGCCGTAGAACGGCGTCTGGTTGAGCACCACGAACCCTTCGTCACCGGTCGCCAGTTCGTCGACGACTTTCCCGCCCTTTACCAGCGCGGTGACGACGCCCTCGGCGGTTTCGGTCTCGTAGCCGAGGAATTCCGTGGGCCCGACCTCGTCGGCCACGGCGAACCACACCTTGTCCTCGCCGACTTCGCCCGAACCGGCCCAGCTCTTCCGCGCCTCGGCGCGCTGCCGCGCCATCGCGTCTTCGAAGCCGGAGACGTCGACATTGATGCCGCGCGTGCGCAGCGCATCCTGCGTCAGGTCGAGCGGGAAGCCGTAGGTATCGTAGAGCTTGAAGGCGGTGACGCCCTCGAGCATGTCACCCTGCTTCAGGCTGGCGCTTTCCTCGTCGAGGATCGCAAGGCCGCGGCTCAGCGTCTTGAGGAAGCGCTGCTCCTCGAGCCGCACTGTTTCCTCGATCATGTTTTCGCCGCGCACCAGCTCGGGATAGGCCTGGCCCATCTCGCGCACCAGCGTCGGCACGATGCGGTGGATCACCGGATCCTGCGCGCCGAGCAGCGTCGCGTGGCGCATGGCCCGGCGCATGATGCGGCGCAGCACGTAGCCCCGCCCCTCGTTGGAGGGCAGCACGCCTTCGGCGATGAGGAAGCTCATCGAGCGCAGGTGGTCGGCAATGACGCGCAGCGAGGCGAGCTTGCCGTCGTCGATGCCTTTGAGGCCCGTTCCGGTGAGCTGCGCCGTGGTGTCGATCAGCGAACGGAAGAGGTCGATCTCGTAGTTGTTGTTGGTCCCCTGCATCACTGCGGCGACGCGCTCGAGGCCCATTCCGGTATCGACCGAGGGCTTGGGCAGCCGGGTCCGAGTGCCGTCGGCGAACTGTTCGAACTGCATGAACACGAGGTTCCAGATCTCGACGAAGCGGTCGCCGTCTTCCTCGGGGGTGCCCGGAGGACCACCCCAGTACTTGTCGCCATGGTCGTAGAAGATTTCGGAGTTCGGGCCGCACGGACCGGTGTCCGCCATCTGCCAGAAGTTCGACTTGGCCCCGAGCCGCACGATCTTGTCGTCCGAGAAGCCGGCGATCTTCTTCCACAGCTCGAACGCCTCGTCGTCGTCCTGGTAGACCGTGGCGCTCAGCTTCTCCCTGGGCAGGCCCCATTCCTTGGTCAGCAGCGTCCAGGCGTATTCGATCGCCTCGGCCTTGAAGTAGTCGCCGAACGAGAAGTTGCCGAGCATCTCGAAGAAGGTGTGGTGCCGCGCCGTGAAGCCGACATTGTCGAGGTCGTTGTGCTTGCCGCCGGCGCGCACCGATTTCTGGGAGGTGGTGGCGCGGGTGTAGTCGCGCTTCTCGACGCCGGTGAAGACGTTCTTGAACTGCACCATGCCCGAGTTGACGAACATCAGCGTCGGATCGTTGCGCGGCACCAGCGGACTGGCTTCGACCTCGCGGTGGCCGTTCTTCGTGAAGTAGCCAAGGAAGCTCGACCGGATGTCGTTCACGCTCGTCATGACGCAGTCTCTTACAGACAAAAGGCGAGGCCGTGGCCCCGCCGGAATGAACAGGAAAGGCCTTCTATCGCGGGGGTTGCGCGTCTGTCCAGCGTGAGGGCCGCCGCTTGTGGGAATTGCGGGGGCAGAAGCCTCAGGCGCAGGCCTCGCGGTAGCGCCGCACCGTGTCCGCCATGCCGTAGATCAGCGCGTCGGCGGTGATCGCGTGGCCGATCGAGACCTCGGCCAGGTCGGGAATGGCCTGCTTCAGCGGCGGCAGGTTGACGAGGTTGAGGTCGTGCCCCGCATTGACCATCAGCCCGCCCTGCCCCGGCCGTGCGTTGCCGCCGGCGCTGCGTGCGGCGTCCGCCGTCTCCTTCAGCGCCTCGAGGTGCACCGCCGCCAGTTCGGGCTTCAGCGCCCCGCCATATGGCCCGGTATACAGCTCCACCCGGTCGGCACCCACGGTAGCCGCGGCAGCGGGCGCCGAGGGGTCGGCGTTGATGAACAGCGAGACGCGGATGTTCGCCGCCTTCATCCGCTCGATGGCGGGAACAAGCACGGCCCGGTTGGCCTCGATGTGCCAGCCGTGGTCGGACGTGGATTGCAGCGGATCGTCGGGCACCAACGTCACCTGGTCGGGCGCAGCCCGCTCGACGAGGGTGAGGAAATCGTCCGTCGGATAGCCCTCGATGTTGAACTCGCGCCCCGGATAGTCCTGACGCAGCAGGCTCACCAGCTCGAACACATCGGTCCGCCGGATATACCGCTCGTCGGGCCGCGGATGCACCGTGATCCCGTCCGCGCCCGCCTCGAGCGCGATCCGCGCCATGCCGGTCACGCTCGGCCACGGCACTGAGCGCCGGTTGCGCAGCATGGCGATGGCATTGAGGTTGACGGAAAGATGAGTCATCGGCGGCCTCCAGGCTCCGCGCTGCTTACCCCATCACCCCCGCCCCGGCCAATCGAGACTTCTGATGATGGCATCACCGATGGACATCGGCATTTCCGTGTACGAATATTGCCATCATCTCGATGCGACCCGCCAGCCGAAGCAGGCGGTGACCCCCTGCGCCTCTCCCCCGCCACGCTGGCGAAGTTCGAGGCCCTCGGCCCGGACTGGCGCGCCCGCATGGCCGAAGTACTGGACAAGGCGAAGGTGTAGGGCGAGGCCGGGATCGCTCCCGGCCCCCTGCCCTTACATGCCCTCGGCGCCGCGCGAAATCGCCGCGAGCCCGGTTCGCACGACTTCCACGAGCCCCAGCGGCACCATCAGATTGATGAACGAGTCGATCTTGCTCGGCTTGCCCGTCACCTCGAACACGAAGCTCTCGGTCGTCGCATCCACGATCTGCGCGCGGAAGGCGTCGGCGAGGCGGAGTGCCTCGGCACGCGGCTCGCCCGAGCCCGCCACCTTGATCAGCGCCAGCTCGCGCTCCAGCGATCTGCCCTCGGCGGTGAGGTCGTGCACCTTGTGCACCGGCACCAGCCGCTCGAGCTGCAGCTTGATCTGCGAGAGCACCTTGGGCGTCGCAACCGTAACCACGGTGATACGCGAGAGCCCCTTCTCGTGCTCGGTCTCGCTGACCGTCAGCGAGTCGATATTGTAGCCGCGCGCCGAGAACAGGCCGACCACGCGGGCAAGTATGCCCGGCTCGTTGTCGACAAGCACCGAAAGCGTGTGCCGCTCCGGCGTCTGCGATTCCGGGGCGAGGAAGTAGGCCGATCCGCTCGGCTGAAGGTGTGCGTTCATCGTCTTGTTCCTCAGACCAGCTGGCGTCCCTTGGCGTCGATCACGGCGCCGATATCGTCCTCGAAATCGGGCAGGATCATCTCGTTGTGCGGCTTGCCCGACGGGATCATCGGCAGGCAGTTCTCGTGCTTTTCCACCAGCACGTCGAACAGCACCGGCCCGTCATAGTCGAGCATCTCGGCAATCGCGGCGTCGAGCTTCGCCGGGTCGTCGCATTTGATGCCCTTGGCGCCATAGGCCTCGGCCAGCTTCACGAAATCCGGCAGGCTCTCGGAATACGAGTGCGCGTAGCGGCCGCCATGCAGCAGGTCCTGCCACTGGCGCACCATGCCCATACGCTCGTTGTTGAGGATGAAGATCTTGATCGGCAGCCGGTACTGCGCCGCCGTCGAGAGTTCCTGCATCGTCATCTGCACCGAGGCTTCGCCCGCGATATCGATCACCAGCGCGTCCGGATGCGCCACCTGCACGCCGACCGCGGCCGGCAGGCCGTAGCCCATGGTGCCGAGGCCGCCCGAGGTCATCCAGCGGTTCGGCTTCTCGAAGTGAAAATGCTGCGCCGCCCACATCTGGTGCTGCCCCACCTCGGTAGTGATGTAGACGTCGCGATCCTTCACCGCCTGGTAGAGCCTCTGGATGGCGAACTGCGGCTTGATGGTGGTGTCGGAGTTCTTGAACGCCAGCGAGTTCTTCTTCCGCCACTCGTTGATCTGCCGCCACCACGGAGCGATGGCTTCGGTGTGCGGCTCGTTGGTCTTCGAGCGCCAGATCCGCACCATCTCCTCGAGCACCGCGCCGCAATCACCGATGATCGGCAGGTCGATCCGCACCGTCTTGTTGATGGAGCTGGGGTCCACATCGACATGGATCTTGGT
>JAEYTN010000171.1 GCA_023433985.1 Pseudomonadota bacterium
GGGCTTTCGACTACGCCGTGCTGGCGCCGCATCCAGAAGATGGAAGAGGACGGCGTGATCAAGGGGCGGGTGGCCGTGCTCGACCCGGTGAAGGTCAATGCCGGCGTGACCGTTTTCGTGTCGATCCGCACCTCCGAGCACAACGAAGCCTGGATGCGCAAGTTCTCCGCCGTGGTCGAGGACTTCACCGAGGTGGTGGAGTTCTACCGCATGAGCGGCGAGACCGACTACCTGCTGCGCGTGGTGGTGCCCGACATCGCCGCTTACGATGCGTTCTACAAGAAGCTGATCGCCAAGATTAACCTGAGCGACGTCAGCTCGTCCTTCGCCATGGGGCAGATCAAGTACACCACGGCGCTGCCGCTGGAGTTCGCGATCGTCACTGACGACGACAAGTAAGCGAGTCTCAGTGGAACCGGCTGGCCTGCCCCTGAGGGGAAGGTCGACTGCACGCCTTCTCCCCTTCGGGAAAAGGTGTCCAAAGGGCGGATGAGGGGTGGGTGACTGTAAGCGCCACCGCCTGTCCTTCCGCTCCGGCCGACGATGCTGGGCATCGCGACCCCTCATCCGACTGCCGCCACCTTCTTCCGCAAGGGGAGAAGGCGATTGATTTCCCCCGCGGTGCTGCCGAGGTGCTGGGGGCGTGGGGTGCAGCCTCCTCCCGCTTGGCCGTTGAGAATCCCCTGCAGTCCGTCAACGCGCGCCTGCTGTGGCCTCAGCTGATGGCGGTGATTTCGAGTTCCTGCTCGCCGAGCACCAGCACGTCACCCACTTCCTTGCCAGACAGTACGCGGGCGATGGGGGAGGCGTGGGAGATGGTGCCGGCTTTGGGGTCGGCTTCGTCTTCGCCGACGATGCGGTAGGTCTGCACCCGGCCGTCGTCGCGCTCGAACGTGACGGTGCTGCCGAAGCCTACCGTTTCCGTCCCTGAAGGTTCGCGGACGACCTGCGCGGTGCGGACGCGTTCGGCGAAGTAGCGGAGGTCGCGGTAGGGTACGGCTGCCTGCCGCCGGCGCTCGTTGATGTCCTCGATCCGGTTGGCAGTGTCGTAGGCAAGCTCGGCCTCGCGGAGCTGCCGCTGCAGCGCGTCGAGGCCCGCCTTGGTGACGAGGTTGGGGCCCGGCGAGATCGGGCGGTCGGGGAGGAGGAGTTCGGCGGCGGTCTCGGCGCTGTCCTCCTTGGTGAAGGCAACGCTCATTGATCAGCCTCCGGTTACGCTCATGTGCCGGCTCAGGGCCGGGCCAGTGTGGTCACGATCGAGAACGAAGTCGTGGCCCTTAGGTTTCAACAGCATCGCCTGATCCATCGCCGCGTCGAGCGCGCCGGGGCCGCCGTCGCGGATCGCGGCGCGCAGGTCGACCATCGAATCCTGTCCCAGGCACATGTAGAGCTGGCCCGTGGCAGTGAGGCGCACGCGGTTGCAGCTCTCGCAGAAATTGTGGCTCATCGGCGTGATGAAGCCGATGAGGCCGCCCGTCTCGGCGACGTAGTCGTAGCGTGCCGGGCCACCGGTGCGGTGGGGCGTGGGCTCGAGCGTGTATTTCGCCATCAGCCGCTCGCGCATCTCCTTGAGTGGCAGGTAGGCGTCGACCCGGTCGATGCCGACTTCGCCCAGCGGCATGCCTTCGATGAGCGTGAGGCCGTGGCCGCGGGCGTGGGCCCAGTGCAGCATCGGCTCGATCTCGTGGTCGTTGACGCCGCGCATCGCCACCATGTTGAGCTTGACCTTGAGGCCGGCTGCGGCCGCGGCGTCGATGCCGTCGAGCACGTCGGGGAGACGGCCGCGCCGCGTGATTTCGGCGAACTTGGCCGCATCGAGCGTGTCGAGCGAGACGTTGATGCGCTTGACGCCGGCCTTCGCGAGGCCCTCGGCATACTTGCGCAACTGGCTGCCGTTGGTAGTGAGGGTCAGCTCTTCGAGCCCGTGGCCGAGATGGCTGCCGATCTTCTCGACCAACTCCATGATATCGCGGCGGACCAGCGGCTCGCCCCCGGTGAGGCGAATCTTCTTCACCCCGCGCGTGACGAACGCGGTGGCGATCTCGTCGATCTCCTCGAAGCTCAGCACTTCCTTCCTCGGCAGGAAGGTCATGTGCTCGCTCATGCAGTAGGTGCAGCGGAAGTCGCAGCGGTCGGTGACCGAGATGCGCAGGTAGGTGATGCGGCGGCCATAGCGGTCGATCAGCGGTGAGCTGGTGCCCGTGGGCGCGAGGTCCGGCTGTTCGATCAGGGTGAGCGACATGGCTTCTGTCATATCGTAGTGGGGCAGGGGGCTTCCACTATGATCGACATAAAAAAGGCCGGCCCCTGCGGACCGGCCCGATCACTTTGCGGCGAACCGCCTACTGGTGCACGACCACCAGCGCGCCGACCCGGACGCGCTCGTAGAGGTCGGTCACGTCCTCGTTGGTGAGGCGGATGCAGCCCGAGGAGACCGCCTGGCCGATGGTCCAGGGTTCCGACGTGCCGTGGATGCGGTAGAGCGTCGAGCCGATATAGAGGGCGCGGGCGCCGAGGGGATTGTCCGGGCCGCCGGGCATGTAGGCCGGCAGGTCGGGAACGCGCTTGCGCATGGCGGCGGGCGGCGTCCAGCCGGGCCACTCGGCCTTGCGGGTGATCTTGTGTTGGCCGCTCCAGCGGAAGCCGTCGCGACCGACGCCGATGCCGTAGCGCAGCGCCTTGCCGTCCTCGAGCACGAGGTAGAGCCGGCGCTCCGAGGTCTCGACCACGATGGTGCCCGGCTTGAGCTTCGTCTCGTAGGTGACGATCTCCTTCGGGATGGAGCTGCCGCGCTTGTTGCGCGCCTTCACCTGCGTGGCGTCTTCCCAGGTATTGGTGTCGGCATTGTAGATCCGGGCTGCGGCGGCCGGAGCAACGAGCGAAAAGCTCATGAGCACCGCCACCAGCGCGGCAAACACGATCTTCATCTTGGTCATCTTGGTCAAAACTGCGCCTCTCGACGAATGTGCCCCTACCGCGGGCCCTCAATGTCCCACGTGATAGACTGTTCGGTATGGTTCGAGAACGGCACTTGCCACGATTCGACCATCAACCGAACACTCGTGCCTTATTGTGTTGCCCCGATGCGACATTGGCTACTGACATCTGCGTGAATCGGTGGCTTGACTCACCCGGCCGGCCGCTCTTTATCGCGCGCAACGGAGGGCCTCACGTGAGCGACGAATTCAAGGCAGCGGCGGCGCGCGCCGCCATCAGCGAGCTGCAGCCGGGCATGCGGCTGGGGCTGGGCACTGGCTCGACCGCGAAGCACTTCGTCGACTTTGTCGGGGCCGAGGTGAAGCGCGGGCTCGACCTGATCTGCGTGCCGACCTCGGAGGCCACCGCGACGCAGGCGCGTGGACTGGGCATCCGGCTCACCACGCTGGACGAGACGCCCGAGCTCGATCTCACCGTGGATGGAGCCGACGAGGTTGGTCCGGGCCTGGCGCTGATCAAGGGTGCGGGTGGTGCGCTGCTGCGCGAGAAGATCGTCGCGGCGGCGTCGAAGCGCATGGTGGTGATCGCCGACACGAGCAAGAAGGTGGACCTGCTCGGCCGCTTTCCGCTCCCGATCGAGGTGGAGCCGTTCGGTGCCGCCTCCACTCTGAAGGCGATCTGGAAAGTGGTGCACCGCTTCGGCGGCGAGGGGCCGGTGGGCTTCCGCATGCGCGGCGGCGAGCGCTACCTGACCGACGGTCGCCACCTGATCGTGGATGCTTCTTTTGGCCGTATTCCTGATCCAGAAGCGCTCTCGAACGCCCTGCTCGAGATTGCCGGCGTGGTGCAGCACGGTCTGTTCATCGGCCTTTGCCGGCGGGCCTACATTGCGGGCCCCGGTGGCATCGAGGTTCTGGACGCGGGAACACCCGTCCGGTAGATGGGCATGATGGGGTATTCAACCAGAATGGGCCACACGCCGATGACCATTTTCCAGAAGCGCGCGCCGCTTTTTGTCGCCGCCCTGCTGTCGCTGACTTTCTCGGTCGGACTGGCCGCTCCCGCCCTGGCGCAGGACCAGCCGGCCCCGGCTGCCCAGCCGCAGGAGGTTTCGCCCGAAGTCCTGGCGCTGGCGCGCAAGTATATCGACCTGACCGACCATGGCGGCATCTACGAGACGTCCATCGTCCGCGCCGGCATCAATACCTACCAGCAGCTGCTGCCGCAGAACCCCGAGATCGCCGAGCAGCTGAACTCCGCGATCGAAGTCGTGATCGCGTCCTACAAGGACAAGAAGGGCGACCTGTTCGACCAGATGGCGCGCCTCTATGCGGTGAACTTCACCATGGAGGAGCTGCAGCAGATCGTCGGTTTCTACGAGACGCCGACCGGCCAGAAGCTCTCCAAGGCCAATGCCGAGCTGAACCCTTCGCTGCAGCGCATCATGAACCTGTTCTCGGTGAACCTCTCCAAGGAGTTCTTCGCCAAGGTCAGGGCTGAGCTGAAGTCCAAGGGTATCGACACCTGAGGTCATCCGACCTATCTGCATTGAGGCCCCGCGGTGCGGGGCCTTTTTCTTTGTTCGGAGACGGCGATGAGCGACAGCTATGACCTCGTGGTGATCGGCGCGGGTTCCGGCGGCGTGCGCGCCGCGCGGGTGGCCGGCAACCATGGCGCGCGGGTGGCGATCGTCGAGGAATACCGGGTCGGCGGCACCTGCGTGATCCGCGGCTGCGTGCCCAAGAAGCTGTTCGTCTACGGCGCCCGCTTCAAGGACCTGTTCGAGGTCGCGCCGAGCTTCGGCTGGACGGTGGAGGCGAACTTCGACTGGCCGACGCTGCTCGCCAACAAGGACAGGGAGATCGACCGACTGGAGAAGGCCTACGTCTCCGGCCTCGAGGGCGCCAGGGTCGAGATCATCCGCGATCGGGCCGTGCTGACCGGGCCGAACACGGTGAAGCTGCGGTCGGGCCGCGAACTGACCGCCAGGACCATTCTCGTTGCTACCGGCGCGCACCCCTACATTCCCGACATCCCGGGCGAGGAGCTCGGCATCACCTCCAACGAGGCATTCCACCTCGAGAAGCTTCCGCACTCGATCCTGATCGAGGGTGGCGGTTACGTGGCGGTGGAGTTCGCGACCATCTTCGCCGGGCTCGGCGTGCCGACCACCATCGTCTATCGCGGCGACATGGTGCTGCGCGGCTTCGACCAGGGCCTGCGCGAGGGGCTGGATGCGGGGCTGCGATCGCGTGGCATCAAGCTCATCTACCAGACCAATGTCCGCGGGCTGCGCCAGGCCGGCGACGATATCGTGGTCAGCTTCTCGGACGGCGTAGACGCTCCCTTCGGCGCGGTGATGTTCGCTACCGGCCGCACGCCAAATATCCACGGGCTGGGGCTCGAGGCGCTGGGGGTGAAGACCAACCACTTCAATGCGGTCGAGGTCGACGCTTACTCGCGCACCTCCGTGCCTTCGATCTACGCCGTGGGCGACGTGACCAACCGCGCGCAACTGACCCCGGTCGCCATCCGCGAAGGGCAGGCCTTCGCGGACACCGTGTTCGGGGGCAGCCCGACCGCCGTCGACCACTCGCTGATCGGCACCGCGGTGTTCGCCGAGCCGGAGGTGGCGACCGTCGGGCTCGCCGAGCACGACGCGGCGACCCATGGCGACATCGACGTGTACGTCACCCGCTTCCGGCCGATGATGAACACGCTGTCGGGCAAGTCCGAGCGGATGGTGATGAAGCTCATCACGCTCCGGGACGGTGGCAAGGTGCTCGGCGTCCATATCCTGGGCCCCGGCGCGGCGGAGATCATCCAGATGGCGGCGATTCCGATGGCCATGGGTGCGACCAAGGCCGATTTCGACCGCGCCATCGCGATGCACCCAACGGCGGCCGAGGAGCTCGTGACGTTCAAGAAGCCGAGCTACGTCTATCGGGGCGGGGTAAAGGCCTAGCGCTGGACAGCCGACCGTTGTTCGCTTATTGTTCTGCTCATGGCGACCGAGACTACCGACCTCAGCATCGAGATATTGCGGCGGATTCAGGCCGACATAGCGGAGCATCGCCGCGAAACGCGTCAGCTGCAGCAGAGCTTTGTTGACGTGGTGCGCTTGATCCAGCGCATGGATCAGCGCATGTCGGAGACGAAGTCCGACCTTGAGACCATGTTCAAGATGGAAGTGATTGGCCAGCACGCCCATCAGCAGACGAGGATCGAGCAGATCATTCACAACGAACTCGCGGATGTGCGGGCACGTCTCGATCGCATCGAGGCAAAGCTCGCCGACTAGCCGTCCGTAGGCTTCACACCGCCGCAATCGCCTGATATCTCCCGCGCGACCGGAGATACGACCATGGCGACGAGCAACTGGACCCCGCAAAGCTGGCGCGACAAGCCGATCCTGCAGGTGCCCGCCTATCCGGATCCGGCCAGGCTCGAGGGCGTCGAGGCGCAGCTCAGGAAGTTCCCGCCGCTGGTGTTTGCCGGCGAGGCGCGAGAGCTGAAGCACCAGCTTGGCGACGTGGCTGAGGGCAGGGCGTTCCTGCTGCAGGGCGGGGACTGCGCCGAGAGCTTCGCTGAGCATGGCGCCGATCACATCCGCGATTTCTTCCGCGTGTTTCTGCAGATGGCAATCGTGCTGACGCATGGTGCCAGCAAGCCCGTGCTGAAGGTCGGTCGCATCGCCGGCCAGTTTGCCAAGCCGCGCTCGGCGGACACCGAAACCATCGATGGCGTGACGCTGCCCTCGTATCGCGGCGACATCATCAACGACATCGCGTTCACGCCTGAAGCCCGCATCCCCGATCCCGAGCGCCTGCTGCTCGCCTACCGCCAGTCGGCGGCGACGCTGAACCTGCTACGCGCCTTCGCCTCGGGCGGTTACGCCGACCTGACCCGCGTGCACGAGTGGACGATGGGCTTCATGAAGGACACCAGCGCCTATCCCCGCTTCGAGGAAGTGGCGAAGAAGATCGACGACGCGATCGACTTCATGCGCGCGCTTGGGCTGACCGGCGAGAATACGCCGTCGCTACGGGAGACCAAGTTCTACACCTCGCACGAGGCGCTGCTGCTCGGTTACGAGGAGGCGCTGACCCGTCGCGACTCGATCACCGGCGAGTACTACGCCACCTCTGGCCATATGCTCTGGATCGGCGACCGCACCCGGCAGCCCGACGGCGCGCATGTCGAGTACTTCGCCGGCATCCGCAACCCGATCGGCATCAAGTGCGGGCCGTCGCTGGCTTCCGACGACCTGCTGAAGCTGCTCGACAAGCTCAACCCGGAGAACCAGCCGGGCCGCATCACACTGATCTCGCGCTTCGGCTCGGACAAGGTGGCCGAGCACCTGCCGCGGCTGATCGAGGCTGTGCAGCGTTCGGGGCAGGCGGTGGTCTGGTGCTGCGACCCGATGCACGGCAACACCGTGAAGGCATCGAACGGCTACAAGACGCGGCCCTTCGAACGCGTGCTTTCGGAGGTGAAGAGCTTCTTCGACATCCACCGCGGGCTCGGCACCTACGCTGGCGGCATCCATATCGAGATGACCGGCGACGATGTGACCGAGTGCACCGGCGGCGGCGTGGCGGCGATCACCGAGGCCGGCCTTTCGGACCGCTACCACACCTATTGCGACCCGCGGCTCAATGCCAGCCAGGCGCTGGAGCTGGCCTTCCTCGTCGCCGAGGAGCTGCGCGCTCAGCGTCCGGTCCGCGAACGCGTTGTCGCAGCTGAATAAAGTGAAATGCGCGCTCAACCGGAACGGGTAGTCTCGCGTTAAGCGAGGCGCCAGTGCATCCACGCGGGTGCAAGCGTCCTGGAGCATGCATGCCCAACACACTGTTTCCGCTGGCCGATGCCGCGGCCAAGAAGTCGTTGAATCGGAACCCCATGGTTCTGATGGCCAACTCGTTCGACTGGAGCCGGACCGAACTGGGCCCCATGTCGGAGTGGCCCGATGCGCTGCGTACCGCCGTGCGCATCATGCTGGTTTCGGAAGTGCCGATGGTGCTGATGGCCGGCCGGCGCGACGGCGTACTGATCTACAACCAGGGCTATGCCGAATTTGCCGGTGACCGGCATCCGGGAATCTTCGGCCAGCCGGTGCTCGAGGCATGGCCCGAGATCGCCGAGTTCAACGCCGAGAACATGCGCCGCGGCCTTGCGGGGGAGTCCTGGTACCTGCCCGACCAGGAGCTGCGGCTCAACCGCACCGGCACGCTCGAGCCGGCCTGGATGAACCTCAACTATTCGCCCGTGCAGGACGAGGCCGGCGAGGTGCTGGGCGTGCTGGTGATCGTGGTCGAGACCACCTCCCGCTACCTGGCCGAGCAGGCGCTGAAGAAAAGCAGCGAGAAGCTCGACGTCGCACTCAATGCCTCGGGGCTCGTGGGCACCTGGGACTGGGATATCGCGAGCGACCGGGTGACCGCGGACGACCGATTTGCCCGGCTGTTCGGCGTCAGCGCCGAGGCGGCTGCCGTCGGCCTGCCGATTGGCGAATTCCTGCGCGGCATCCATCCCGACGATCGTGACCGCGTTTCGGTCGAGATCGGCGACGGGCTCAAGCATCCTGGGCCGGCGCGGTTCGAGTACCGCTTGCTGCGGCCGGATGGCTCGGTGACCTGGGTGGTCGCTTCCGGGCAGGTGATCGCGGACCGGGACGGGCGCCCGCTGCGCCTCCCGGGCGTGGTGGTCGATGTGACCGACGAGCGGCGGATCGCCGAGCAGCTGGCCGAAAGCGAGTTGCGCTTCCGCACCCTGGCCGACACCATGCCGCAGATGGTCTGGTCGACGCTGCCCGATGGCTACCACGACTACTACAACGCGCGCTGGTACGAGTTCACCGGCGTGCCGGAGGGCTCGACCGACGGGGAAGGGTGGAACGGCATGTTCCATCCCGAAGACCAGGAGCGGGCCTGGGCGGCGTGGCGCCACTCGCTCTCGACCGGCGAGCCCTACCGCATCGAGTACCGCCTGCGGCACCATAGCGGCGAGTACCGATGGGTGCTGGGGCAGGCGCTGCCGATCCGCGACAGCGCCGGCCGCATCGTCCGCTGGTTCGGAACCTGCACCGACGTGCACTCCGAAAAGCTGGCTCAGGAGGAGCGCGAGGTGATCGCGCAGGAACTGAGCCACCGCATCAAGAACATCTTCGCGGTGATCGGAGGCATCGTCAGCCTCGCCGCGCGCACCTATCCCGAGGCCTCGAGCTTCGCGACGGAGCTACGGGCGCGGATCATTGCGCTGGGCAAGGCGCACGACTTCGTCCGGCCGCACTCCCGGGCCTCGGCGCCGAGCGCCAACCCCAGCTCGCTGCGCCAGTTGATTGCCGAGCTCATGAGCCCGTATCGGCTGCCCGGCGACGAGCGCATCGAGATCGCTGGCGACGATGCCCTGATCGACGAGGCGGCTGCCACGCCGCTGGCGCTGATCTTCCACGAACTCGGGACGAATGCCGCCAAGTACGGCTCGCTGTCGAAGCCGGGCGGGCGCGTGGCGATCGAGATCGCCTGCGGGGCGGAGGCCTGCCTCGTCACCTGGCGCGAGATCGGTGGCCCGCCCGGTCCGCTGTCGGACAAGCAGGGCTTTGGCTCGCGACTGATGGCGCTGAGCGTCGAGGGGCAATTGAAGGGC
>JAEYTN010000524.1 GCA_023433985.1 Pseudomonadota bacterium
CTCGGTGTACTCGATGACCGCGTCGTCGCCGCGGGCCCGGACATCGGCGAGGATGCTGGCGACGGTAGCGCCGACCTCCTCGGAGACCTCGCGCTTGGAGTTGAGGAGCGCTTCGAAGGCGTCGGGGAAGCCGGGATCGCGGCTATCGAGGCGAGATACCATCAGGCGGCGTGCTCGGGCTTGGCTTTGGCTGCCCAGGCGGCACCCAGGTCGGCGAGGCGGGCTTCCAGCACCTCGACCTCGAGGCGCACCGTGCCGCCGCCAGCGAAGGCGAGATCGACATAGCCCGAGGGGCTCTCGGTTTCGGTGAAGCGGATGGTGAGGAGCTCCAGCGTGCCCTCGGGGGCGTTGGCGTCGAAGCCGGCGATCCTGACGGCGGTGACACGCTCGAAATGTAGCGCGGCGCGCTTGCGGATGCCGGTGCGGGTCTTGCCGCCATCCTCCCAGGCGAAGCGGTTCATGAACATGGCGAAGCGCTTGTCGGCCTTCGCATAGGCCATTTCGGTGGTGCGGACGATGGCGTCCTGAGTGGTCGCGGAGATGACGTCGAGGTCTTCGGCATCAAGCGCGATCAGCTTGAGATCGGTCATTGGCTGGGATCCGGTAAAGCTTGCTGTTGCCGGTGAGATGGTAGGCCCATGGGTGATCTACAAGCTCGGGGGGATTGGGGCAATCGCCGCCTTGAAGATGAACACGAACTGACCCCCATGAATCCGGCGCCGCGCTCGATCCTGAACGAAGATGAACGGTTTCTGAACGCATCCTGACACATCCAAGGCGTTGAATTCGTTGCGAATGCCACCAAAGCACCGCAAAAAAACGGCCACGATCACCTCGTGGCCGCATGCTATCGTTCTACTGCATTCCGGCTGGCGCGGGGATAACCCACGCCCTCGGAACGTCAGCCCGTCACGCGCTCGATTTCGGCGCCCACGGCAGAGAGCTTGTCCTCGAGCCGCTCGAAGCCGCGATCGAGGTGGTAGATGCGGTTGACCACCGTCTCGCCCTTGGCGGCGAGGCCGGCAATGACCAGCGACACCGAGGCACGAAGGTCGGTCGCCATAACCTGGGCACCCTTCAGCTGCGGCACGCCGGTGACGGTCGCCACCTGGCCATCGACCTTGATATCGGCGCCGAAGCGGGCGAGTTCGGCGACGTGCATGAAGCGGTTCTCGAAGATCGTCTCGCGGATATGCGAGGTGCCCTGCGCCATGGTCATCAAGCCCATGAACTGGGCCTGCAGGTCGGTGGCGAAGCCGGGGAACGGATCGGTCTCGACGTCTACCGCCTGGATGCCGTTGCCGTTGCGGTAGATGCGGATGCCGTTCGCCTCGGAGGTGACGCGCGCACCGGCAGCGGTCAGCTTGTCGAGCGCCGCCTGAAGGTGGTGCGCCTTGGCGTTCTTGAGCAGCACGTCGCCGCCGGCCATCGCGGCGGCCATGGCATAGGTGCCCGCCTCGATGCGGTCGGCCACGACCTCGTGGGTGGTGCCGTGCAGCTCGTCGACGCCCTCGATGGTGAGGGTGCGGGTGCCGATGCCGTCGATCCGGGCGCCCATCTTGACGAGGCACTCGGCCACATCGGTGATCTCGGGCTCCATCGCGGCGTTCTCGATCACCGTGGTGCCCTTGGCAAGGGTCGCCGCCATCATCAGCACGTGGGTCGCGCCGACGGTGACCTTGGGGAAGTTGATGCGGCCGCCGCGGAGGCCGCCCCTGGGCGCGCGGGCGACGACGTAGCCCTCGTCGATATCGATCTCGGCGCCGAGTTCCTTGAGGCCGTAGAGGAACAGATCCACCGGACGAGTGCCGATGGCGCAGCCGCCGGGCAGCGAGACGCGCGCCTCGTGCGCCCGGGCGAGCAAGGGCCCGATGACCCAGAAGCTGGCGCGCATGGTGGAGACGAGCTCGTAGGGCGCCGTGGTATCGACGATCTCGGCGGCCTCGAGCGTCATCCGCTGGCCTTCGAGCGCGATGGGCTTGCGGCCATGCACGGCAATATCGACGCCGTGGTTCTCGAGGATCTTCTCGAGCTGGGTGACGTCGGCCAGCCGCGGCACGTTCTCGAGCACCAGAGGGTCCCTGGTCAGCAGCGACGCGATCATCAGCGGCAGCGCCGCATTCTTGGCGCCGGAGATCGGAATCTCGCCGTGCAGTTCGTTGCCGCCAACCAGACGAATGCGGTCCATGTGGGTGATCCTCGTCGTGTGGGACAACCTGTCCCGAAGGGGTTTAGCTATCCGAATCGGAGGCTGGCTTCAACGCAGCCCGATCCGGCGCCGTAATAGACTGTTCACTATCAGAGGTTGGTTTACCGGCGGTTGCCGACGTTGCTGCCCGGGCCCGCGCCTGCTCCTTCCGCCGCCGCAGGTTCTCGCGGAGCTTTGCGGCCAATCTTTGCTCTTCGGTGAGCTTGCGGGTGTCAGGCATGGGTGCCCTCGGCAAGGGGAGTGACCTGCCGCGGCACGCGGCCGAGCTGCAGGGTCCGGTTGGACTTGAGGTACACGACACCGGGCGGGCGCGTATCGAGATAGTTTGCAACGTCGAAGGCGGTGGGCGCCACCACGATGTTGCCGAACCCCGGCTCCTGCATGACCTTGGCGCCGAGTTCGGCGGCACGGCCGGCGAGAACCACCGTTTCGACGCGCTGCGACAGCAGGCGGACGAGCTTGCGGTATTGCTGGCCGCTGTTGTTGCGAATGTCGGAGATGTCGCCGAGGACGAAGGTGAGGTTGGGTATCGCGACCCGCGGCAATTCCTCGATCAGGAGCTCGAGCGACCAGTTCGCCGCCTTTTCGGTATCGAGGATGTAGGTCTTGCCGTCGTGGCCGGCATGCACGCCCATGCGGTCGCGGACCGGTTCGCGGGTGGCGAGGCGCGCAATGGCGGGTTCGAGCGGCAGCCCGAAGCCGCGCACGACCGCGAACGCGCCGAGGATGTTGGTCAGCATCATGGTGCCGACGAAGCGGGTCGCGACCTCGTAGCTGCGGCCATCGGCAAGGAGGGTGAAGCGGAGGCGGCCGGGCCAGCGGGCCTCGATATCGGTGGCGCGAATGTCGGCATCGGGCGCGAGGCCGAAGCTCACGATGCGTTCGTTCGTCCGGCTCGCCATGGCGCGCACGCGCGGATCGTCGAAGTTGAGGCAGGCAAAGCCGCCCGGCGCCACCGCCTCCACCAGCCTGCCCTTTTCGAGCGCGATCGCGTCGGCGATCTCGAGGCCGAGGTTGCGGTAAGCGGCGGCGTGGTCGAAGCCGACCGAGGTGATGACCGCGACATCTACCCGCAGCGCATCGGTGGTGAACGCAATCGCGCCCGGGCCGTGCCCGCTGGTTTCCTGCACCACGTAATCGACCGGGCCGCGGAGCTTGCGCAGGGTGCGCAGCATGGTGACGCCGACATTGTGGAGGCTGGTGACCGAGGTGCCGTAGGCCTCGAGCATCGATCCGGTGAAGGCGGTGGTGGTGGTCTTGCCGCAGCTGCCGGTGACGGCGATGTAG